>JALNXV010000205.1 GCA_023230175.1 Candidatus Cloacimonadota bacterium | reverse complement strand
TCTCTTAGTGCACAAAACAAGGCAGTATATGGTTCTGTAAAAGAAAGAGTCTGTATTGGTGGTCAACTTGGATATAAAGGTGTTTTTACAGGTGTTTATGTTTTATGTTATGATGAAAATGATAATCTAATCTGTGCTGAGTTTACTTATACTAATGCTGATACCGGATATTATGAATTTCTTGAAAGTTTGCTTACTGCTGGCGGAATATCTATGGACGATATAAAAAGAATTGTAGTCATTTGTGATGCACATCCTAGAATAAGAGAAATACCTAATTACATTGGAAATCATATGATTAGTTGGACATTAAACGATACTATATATTAACACTATATCAAGGTGGTCTCTTTTATAAGAGGCCACTTTCAAATAATATAAAGGAGTAAAAAATGAAGTCTAGAATAATATTTGTAATGATTTTTATGATATTAATGGTTAATCTTTATTCGACTCATATTAATGAGTTTACTGATATAACATTTAATCATACAGCGGCTGATTATGGGGTTTATAATGGTTCAATTTATTTTTATGAAGATAGATTATATAGTCAAAGTGATTATAAAATCGAAGAGTATCAAATACTTGGAGATGGCACTTTAGAAAGATTATCGTTTTATGAAACAAAATTAAATACGAAATATTCACTTATTATTGATGAGAGTTATTTGTATGCATTTCCTGTAATCAATAATCACATAAATATATTACAATTTGATATTTCTCAATCTCCGATGCAACTCATAAATCAAGTGGAAGTACCTACTGAAGATAACACTTATATTACTATTCCTCGTATCTTAGGAGATTATTTAATCTATTCAGAATATATAATATCTTCATCATACATATATGATAAACAATCTCTTGAGATTGTTGACGAAATTGATGATCTTTATGGTATATATACTGTAAAAGATTCAACAATTATACAAGTATGGCATTATGCGGATGACGAAGAAATTACAGATGTTGTATTACGCTTTTATGATTTTAATAATATTACTGAAGATGCCCCTTATGGAGTTCAATTTAATGAAATATCTATCGGTAAAAAGGCAGTTAATATGACCGGATTTGAAACTCAAGATAATTTTTTACAAATTTATGGTTTTGATTTCTTTCTCGTTTATGATATATCAGATATTAATAACCCTGTAAAGCTTGTTGAGTATTACACCAATGATAATACTTGGTATTTTATTGATATTTTGTTAAATGGCGAAGAGTTATATACTGTATCTCATAATGGTTTAAATGTATATGATATATCAGATACTACAAGCTTAGAAGTAGTTTTTTCAAATCAATCCTTTAGTGCCGGGGGAGTTCTTAGACGTATAAATTTAAAAGATTCATATCTATATATTAATCAAAGTATGAATCTTCAAAGTTATGATATTGAAAATCAGTTTAATACAATTCAAAATATTGATAACTCAAGGTATAAGTATATATATAACGATGCACATATCTTAAAAAAGAATTCGATTAATAATGATATTGAATTTTTTTCAGTATTAGAAAGTAATCCAATTATCTATGAAATAGATAATGCTTCAGATATTTCTGATTTCAGTATAAAAAATGACATATTAGTTTTTAGTGAGACGGGATCAGCTGAAAATTTTTTAAAGATATATCAGTTAAATAATGATACTTATGAGTTAATTATTCAAGAGCCAATTAATCATTATATCCTTAGTGTTTCTCAAATTTCAAATCTGATATTTTTAAGTTATAAAGTCAATGGAATTTTTTATGTTGATATTTATACACTAGATGATAATGCATTAGATTATGTTGGAAATTTACAAGGTCGTTTTCAAATGAATACAGGATATGTAAATGAGGATTATTTTCTTATACTTTCTAACCATCAAATAAAATTTTATCAAACCTTACATCCTTTAACTTGTTTTTATTCAATTGATTTACCAAATTTTTATTATGAAAATGTTGCACAATTAAATGAAAATCATATACTAACTCATATTTATTATGATTATTTAACAAAACAAATATTCAATTATGATATGTATCAAGGTATATTTGAAGAAACAAATCAAGAAATATTTGATATTACAAGAAAAGCAAGCAATTATTATAACAATTTCTTAAGTATTAATTCTCTTTTTGACTGTGAAAACAAATATTATTCAATAGTTGACGGAGTTCCTCTTTTAGTAGGAGAATTGGAGAGTAACAAAGCAGTAAACAATACATATATTTATCCTGAGTTATATAAAATGGTTCAATATGCACATTCAGGTATTCATGTTTACGATATAGAATACACAGTTTCCTCATCTGATCAGGTAGTGGAATATGAGAGAGAGACTTATGTTTATCCTAATCCGGTCAATGGGGGAGATGTTAATTTTAAAACTGCTCTCTCAGGTAATGATACAGAGATAAGCATTTATAATATCAAAGGGCAATTAGTTAAAACATCAAAGGCATTTCAAACTAAAGATAATGAAAGTATCTTTACTTGGGATAAAAGAAATAATCAAAATCAAAGTGTTGCCTCCGGGGTATATTTTTATAAGATAAAGACTGATGATAAGGTCAAGACAGGTAAATTTTTGATTATGAAATAGTATTTAATTCTTTGGATTTGAGTCTCTAATCGTCAAATTCGTAGCTTAACCATCTTGGTCGAGTAGGCGAGAAGGGACTTGAAGACAAAGAGTTCTATAAGCTTTCGGCTTGTAGCATAAAGAGTGCAAGCAAGGATGCTCGCACAACATTTTAACCGTTCTCGATTCACACTCACTTCGTTCGTTGCAAGTCAAGTCCGGTAAAAAAGCTATTAATAAAATATTATCCATACAGGTTAAGTAGTAGTTCAATTTTATTAAGTAAGATAAGTCTTCCTTCGATAGTTGAGACATCAGTAGAGAAGTCAGGTTCAATAATATTTATACTTTGTAGGGCGTTATCGAATAATTCTAAATTATATTCAGCTATTATTTTCAATAAAATGATATCATAATAATCTAAGTTAGGGATATACTTAAAACTCCAATTTTCCGGTATATAGTTACTTTCTTGTATAACTTCATCAAATAGGTTAAAGGTATTTTTAGTTATTGTTAGGCCTGCTTTAACATCAATGAAGATGCTATCAGATTCAAGATAAATTTGTAAAGTATCGTTATCAAAGAATTTATTGAATTCATTTAGGGCATTATTGTATTTATATTGTTTGAGAAAAGTCCATCCAAGTCCGTAATATCCGAGTAAATATGCTTCTTCTCTAGTATTTAAAGCATTAAAGTATTCGATAGCTTTTGTAAAGTCATTTGCAGTAAATGCATTCCAACCTAATTGATAAAGTTCAGTTGAACTGTAAGTATTAAGATCAATAATTTCTTCTTTATCTTCTTTTTTGCTACAGGCAAAGATAGATAAGCAGATTAATAAGATGAATAAAGCTTTTTTAAATTTCATATTTACCTCTTATTTAATTATGGCAAATTTTGTTAGAGTATTTATGCTTTTGCCTTTAATTCTCATAAAATATACTCCGGTAGAAATTGTTTGATTGAAGTTATTTTTGCCATCCCAATTTATAATATGATTGCCTTTAGAAAGTATTTCATTTTGTATGGTTTTCACTTTTTGACCTTTAATATTAAATATTTCAATTTTTAATTTAGAATCAGTAATTAAATCAAAAGATAGATTAAGGTTTGAACTTTTATTTTGTGATATATTTAAAGGGTTGGGATATATTGAGATATTGTTAATGGGAGGAGTATTTTCATTGATTGTAATTACTCTATAATTACCTTCTTTAGATATTAATGTATAAAATGAATTGTTTTCTTTATGAGTAATTAAATTTATCCAATTGTTTTCTGCCCGGTATTGAAAGAGATATGAAGAATTATCTTCAGGATAATAGCTTAGTTTTAAATTATTTGTAAGTTCATTTGGTAGTTCAGGTATATATAGTTTTTCTTGTTCGTTGAAGCTAAGCAACCATTTATTTTGATACAGATTAGTTACAGGTACGATATTAAATTTATTTATTTTGACAGGATCAGAAGTATCATTTAATAAACTGATATTTAAGTCTTTACTGATAGTTGAATCTCCAAGGTCGCTAAAATAAGTAAATTCAATAATTAAGTTTTCGCTCTTATCTGCTTGATAATTAGTTATCCAAGTATTTTGAGCTATTTGTCTGTTTTCAATTAGAAGGTCATTTACCTTAAAATGTACACTATCAGCAACGATATTATTGATGATACCGGAAATTGAGAGTACATTGGGAGTGATACTGTGTTGTAAAACTGAAAGATAAGCTCCGGAATTCAATAGTTGTTCTTCGCCTTTTAGAATGACTATACCGGAATCAGCAGTTGCTATCCATTTATGATTAAATACTCTATTATTTTGAAAAATTTGTTCAATGTTGATTGCGTTCAGTTTATTGGAGTATATTTGACTATTATCTGTATTATAGGTATCCCATTGAATTTCATCAGTTCTAAAAAGTCCTTGATTTGTAGTAATCCACTTGATGTTTTCCGAATCAAAAGCAATATCAGAAATATTTCCGATAAGTGGCGAGTTTTCCTTATGAAAAATTTTCCAGTTTTGATTAATTAGTTTACCAACACAGTTTGGTGTAATTGCCCAGATATATCCATAATTATCCTGTTTTATTTTTAAGATATTGTTTGATTGTAGGTTTGAGTTAAAGGTATTATATGTGATAATAAAGTTAGTATTTTCATCAAAAACAGTAAGTCCAAAATTAGTAGCAATCCATATTTTGTTATATGAATCGATTAAAATGTCTTGTATATAATTAGAATTAAGTTGTGAATTATCAGTTGTAAAAATTTGCCAATTGTTATTGTCATCTAAGCTAAGCAACCCACCTCCGGCTGTTCCAATCCATTTTAAATTGTTTGCTTTATTGACGATAATTTTATTGATAGAATTACTTGTAAGATTAGAATTAACAGTATTATAGATATTCCATTGTTGAGATATGGCATCATAACTGCATAATCCTCCTCCGATACTACCAAATTGTTGAGTACCAATCCAAATCTTTTGATTATTATCTATAGCTACGCTTTTAATGTCATTAGATGGCAGTGATGAATTTGCCATATTAAAGACTTTCCAGTTAGTACCATCAAAACGAGTGAGACCATTTTTTGTAGCAATCCATTTATGGGAATAATTTTCTGTTTGGTTAAAAATGATATCAATGATATTATCATTTGGAATGCCGGCATTTAAAATATTAAAATTTGTCCAAGCTGATTCAGCTAATTTTAGCATATTATAATCTGTGCCAAACCATTTCATATTATTTTCTATAGCTATTGCATAAATATTATTAGTAGATATATTATTTTGAGTATTATCTTGATTATAGATAGTCCATTGATTTTCAAAAAATCTTGCAATGCCATTATTTGTAGCAATCCAGATGATAGAATTCCCTTCATTGTCTAATTCATAATTTATTGAACGGATATTGTTTGATGGCAATAAAGAGTTTGTTTCAGTATAGACAGTCCATTGAGTGTTTGTAGAATCAATCTTTATTAACCCACCTCCGGAATTACTATTCCAATTATAAACTCCTATCCATTTATTTTTTTGTGCGTCAATTTGTAAGGCAGTTATTCCGTTTCCTGTAATTATAGAATTTGATGTAGTAAATATTTCCCATATATTATTGTTATATCTAACTAAGCCGTTTGTAGTTCCTATCCATTTAGTATAAAAGGTGTCAAGAGTATCAGTTTCAGAGTTATAAATATATTCTGTGACAGCTTTTGTCGTAGTAATATCATTAGTAGGAAGTTCGCTATTACTTGTATTAAAGATTGTAGAGTTATCGAAAGAATCCCATAAAACTAATCCATTTTTTGTGCTGATCCATTTAGTGTTGAAATCATCTCTTTCGATATGGTTTATATCGTTAGTAGGTAAAAAAGAATTTGAAGTATTAAAGATTGTCATTGAATCATCTAATGTCTTTTTTACCAAGCCTCCTGTTGTTGTGGCTATCCAAAGATTGTTAAATTCATCAAAACATAAATGATTGATTTTGTTGGAAGAAAGTCCAGAATTACTTGTATCAAAAGTTTCCCAGTTGGTTCCGTCAAATTTTAATAAACCTTTATATTCAGTTCCAATCCATTTATTTGCATTGTTATCAATAGCGATTACTTTGTATGGATTTGAAGGAAAGAGGGTATTGTTTTGATTAAAATTTATCCATTCGGTTTGTGAAAACAAAGTACTTATCATTATTATATTTATTAAAAAGAGTAATATCTTTTTCAAACTATCCCTCCAAAAGAATTTTTTTCTTGTACATCAATTAAAATAGCATTTATTATACCAAAAAATAATAATAATTATTCAGTAAGCTACAGTAGAACTACAGGCGACCTCCAGGATGGAAAAAAGCATCTTGGAGGTCTCTTGTTTATTATCTTTAGATTCATTATAAGTAAATTATAGAAAATTAGTCATTTAGGTAATGTTTATGATTATGATGATTAGCTTCCGGTAGTTTTCTTTTTTAATATGAGACAAGGTTATTGAAAAATTAAGTTGTGCGAGCATCCTTGCTTGCACTTTAGTTTGTTGTGCGAGCATCCTT
>JALNXV010000132.1 GCA_023230175.1 Candidatus Cloacimonadota bacterium | reverse complement strand
CACTTTATTTTACTCTCAACCGAAAGATCGTAGTACAATATTAAATATAATGCAACTACCTTAAAAAATATCTAAAAATTTATTTTGCATAATTTAAGAAATATATTAAATTGTAATTTAGGTTAGCTTATTATAATGAAAGGAGGATATGATGTCTTTTAGTATAAGAGGTCTTTCTGCTACAAATACCAATATTCAGCAGGTCCAAGCAACTTTACAGACTCAAAACCGAAATTCTTATGCTAATGCTTATCAAAATCAGAATTATCAAAATAATGCTTCTTCTAATGCTTCAACAAATAATTATCAGACTTATAATTCACAAGGTAAGTGGAATAGTAATGAATACAATAATAATTTTATTGCAAATTCTTTTGATAGCCTTAATAAATCAACTAACAATTATTCCAATAATAATGCTGTAAGTCAGAGTTATTCGTTTACTAAAGAAGTTTTAGGATCTTATGTGAATATGTTTCGTTAAGTAAAAAAAATTAGCCGGCACCTCTTAAATTTTATATTTTTTTAATCAGTTTAACCTAATAATGGTAGTTTTTAATAAAAAAATGGTCTGATTTATTAAATAAATAAAAAAGCGGTTGACAAAAATAATAAGTATTTTAAAGTTTAAATCAAATAATGAAATCCAGTTTAAAGGAGTTCTTGATATGGCAAAAATGACGGTAAATCCTAATTACTGTAAAGGTTGTGGTCTTTGTATCGCAGCATGTCCAAAAAAGATTATTAAGTTTTCGGCAAAGATTAATGCAAAAGGTTATCACTATGCCGAAGTTGAAGATCAAGCATCATGTATAGCTTGCAAGATGTGTTATCAGACTTGCCCTGACGTGGCAATTACTATCGAGAAGTAAGGAGGAAAAATGGGAGAAAAGATATTAATGAAAGGCAATGAAGCCGTAGCAGAAGCTGCTATCAGAGCCGGTTGCAGATTGTATTTTGCATACCCTATTACTCCTCAAAGTGAATTAATAGAGTTCATGGCAAAAATGATGCCAAAAGTAAAAGGTACTTTTTTACAAGCAGAGTCAGAAGTTGCTGCAGCTAATATGGTTTATGGTGCTGCCGGTTGTGGAAAAAGAGTAATGACTTCTTCTTCATCTCCCGGTGTTTCTCTAAAAATGGAAGCTATTTCTTATATAGCAGGTGCTAATTTGCCTGCAGTTATAGTGAACGTTCAAAGAGGTGGACCCGGACTTGGTGATATTCAACCTGCTCAAGGTGATTATTTTCAGGCAACTAAAGGTGGTGGTCATGGTGATTATCATTGTATAGTGCTCGCTCCAAGCTCAGTTCAAGAGTTTGCAGATATGGCTTCAGATGCTTTTGATTTAGCAGATAAATACCGTAACCCTGTGATGATATTAGCTGATGGATTATTAGGTCAAATGATGGAACCGGTTGAGTTTAAGCCTTACAAAACTGAAGAAGAAATGGTTGAACTCAGCAAACAACATTTTGATTGGTGTATTCATCAAAATGAAGACGGTCCGGGTCATCATCATAATGAAATAAACTCACTTGAAATAGATCCTAACGTATTAGAAAAGCACGTGTTAGAATTAGATAAAAAGTATAAAACTATTGAAGCTAATGAAATTAAATATGAAGAATATAATATCAATGAAGATAATGAAGTAGTATGCGTTGCTTTCGGAACGGCTGCTCGTATTGTGAAATCAGCAATTGATGATCTTAATGCTCAAGGTAAAAATATCGGCTTAATCAGACCAATCACTGTATGGCCTTATCCTTACGATGCTATAAGTAAAGCTTTAAATAAAAAAGTTAAATGTATAAATGTATTTGAACTTAATTTAGGTCAAATGGTAGAAGATGTTAGATTAGCTGTTAATGGCAAAGTTCCTGTTCATTTTATGGGTAAAGTCGGTGGTCTCGTGTTTACTCCTGAAGAAGTAGCAGCAGATATTATGAAGAATTTATAGGAGGATTTCATGCAAACAATAGCAAAAAGACCAGAATCTTTAACAGATTTACAGTTTACTTATTGTCCGGGATGTCTGCATGGTGTCGCTCACCGATTAATAGCAGAAGCTGTAGATGAACTCGGCTTAAAAAATCAAATGACAGGCGTCGCTCCTGTAGGATGTTCTGTTTTTGCTTACAAGTTTTTTGATTTTGATATGGCTCAAGCTGCTCATGGTAGAGCTCCTGCTGTGGCAACCGGTATGAAAAGAGCAAGACCGGATATGAATGTTTTCACTTACCAAGGTGATGGTGATTTAGCCGCAATAGGTACTGCTGAAATTGTTCACGCTGCTAACCGCGGCGAACATATTTCTGTCTTTTTCGTAAATAATGCTATTTACGGAATGACAGGCGGTCAAATGGCTCCAACTACACTTAAAAATATGAAAACAACAACCTCACCGTACGGAAGAGATGTTGATGATATTGGCAGCCCTATCAGAGTTTGTGAATTATTAAATACCCTTGATGCTCCTTATTATATTGAAAGAGTTTCCTTGTTGTCACCTGCTGATATTATTAAGGCTAAAAAAGCAGTTCTTAAAGCGCTTACTTACAATAAAGAAGGACGAGGATTTACTTTTATAGAATTTGTTTCTACCTGTCCTACTAATTGGGGAGTAGATCCTGTTAAAGCTCTTGTTTGGGCTAAAGAAAATATGATTCCTGTATTCCCTATTAATAACTTTAGAGATAAAGGAAATGAAGGAGTTGCACAATGAAAATGGAAATGATATTCTCCGGTTTTGGCGGTCAAGGTGCATTAACTATCGGTAAATTTATCGCTCAAGCTGCAATGATTGAAGGGAAAAATGTTTCTTGGTTACCATCTTATGGTCCTGAAATGCGCGGTGGTACTGCAAATGTCTCTACAGTTGTGTCTGATACTCCTATCGCTTCTCCCTTAGTAAGCTTTCCAAATTTATTAGTTGTACTTAATCAACCCTCTCTTGATAAATTTGGTCCCGATGTGGTAGAGGGTGGACTTGTTATTGTAAATTCTGATATGTGCCCTAACGTACAAAAAAGAGATAATATTGAATATGTTGTAGCCCCTCTCAATACTTATGCTATTGAAATTGGCTCAGCGATGGTTTTAAATATGATTACTATCGGTATCATTATCAAAAAAACCGGTATCATTAAATATGAAACAATCGAATCATATCTAAAAAACTATATGAAGAATAAAAATCCTGAATTATTGGCTATGAATATTAAAGCTATTAAAAAAGGTATGGATTTATAATAATAATTATCTTGACCGGGATTAATTTCCCGGTCTTTTTTGAGGTAGAAAATGAAATTTTATGATGTTCCCGATGCCTATGATTTGTTTTTTTCTGAAAATTTTTACGTCGAATGTATGAATTTTTATAAAGAAATATTTGCTAAAAAGAAATATAAAGACTTTTACGATTGTGCTGTTGGAACCGGACAAATGCTTATACCTCTCGCTAAAATGGGTTTCAATACTACCGGTTCAGATATAAATGTCAATATGATTAAAAAAGCAAAGCTAAATTTTGCCGGTAAAAATTTGATTTCCAATTTACAAGTATGCGATTTTCGAAGTATTAAAGAAAAAATTAAAAGAGAATTCGACTGCGTAATGTGTACAGGAAATTCAATCGGCCATATTAAAAATGAAGAATTAATAGATGTATTAGCCTCAATGGATTCTGTTTTAAGACCCGGTGGAATGATTTATATTGATTCTAAAAATTGGGATAGCGTTTTACAAAGAAAACAACGTTTTTATCTATTTAATCCGCTTGTTCGCGACAGAGGTAGAGTAAATTATATACAAGTATGGGATTATCAAAAAGATAATTCGATTTTATTTAATTACTTGATCTTTGAAGAAATTGAAAATAAAATTGTTTCCAAAAGACAGTTTTATGAAATTTATTACCCCTTTGCTATTTCTTTATTACTCGAAGGATTAAAAGAACTTAACTATCAAAATATTAAAATTTGTAAATTAGGTGATGTAAACCAAACCGATATAGAAAAGATTGATTGGTATTCTATCACAGCTGAAAAACCTATTGATGAAGAGATTCCGGAAACTAAAGAAAGGAAGAGATTTTGATTTCCTATCGTAAAGAATTGTGGTTTAATACAAATTTAAGACGTAGTTTCATCAATATCACTCCTCAAATAATTTCTGTTCTGAAAGAATCTAACATTAAAGAAGGGCTTCTTTTGTGTAATGCAATGCATATTACCTCAAGTGTGTTTATTAATGATGATGAATCAGGTTTGCATTCTGATTTTGAAAAATGGTTAGAAAAACTTGCTCCGGAAAAACCTTATAATCAATACGCACATAATGGTTTTGAAGATAACGCAGATGCTCATCTTAAAAGAACTGTTATGGGTAGAGAAGTCGTCATTGCTATTACTAAAGGTGAACTCGATCTTGGACCTTGGGAACAAATCTTCTATGGCGAATTTGACGGCAAAAGAAATAAAAGAGTTTTAATAAAGATTATTGGAGAATAATTTTTAGTCTTTTTTTTCTTGTTCTAATCTTTGTTTTTTCTTAGCTCTTATTTCTTTTCATTCAGGATAAAGTAAGTCCATACATTCCGGGCAAATTGAATGTGAAAAATCAACATCCGTATGATGATGAAAGTATTGCTCAACAGCTATCCAGTAGTTTTCGTCATTGCGGATTTTTTTGCAATTAGCACATATCGGAATAATATCTTTTAATCTAATCAACTCGCTTATATTTTCTATTATTAACATATAAAGTTGTTGCTCATTTGATTTGAAAGGAGTTGCAGTAATTAATGCGTGAAATATCTCTACTTCTCCATTGATTTCAAGCTTTAAGATAGTTTGTTTTCTATGTGTCTTTTTGCCTTCAACAGCTTGATTGATAGAATTTCTTATCACACAATCTTTACACGAACTGCTGTGACCACAACCAAGAGGTGTTTCTTTTGAATGTACACATTTTAAAATTTCACCACCTCTTTTATTGTACATTATTGTATTTTTATCAATTAGCTTTTTTGCTTCTTTATTAAGATGTATAACTTTAACGTCATCATCAACAATAAATATTGCTGTCGGAATCTCATCAAATAAGTCATAAAAAATATTTTCATCTGTTTTCATATATACTCCCTATTATTTTTTTATTTAATTATAAAGTTTTTGCAATGCTTGTCAATGTTTTTAAAAATATTTTCTAAATCTTGTCTTTTTTTGTTAAAACCTGTAGGATATTGTTGTTGAACGGGTATCCTTGTTTGCATTAAAAATACCTTAATAATGAGAATATTAATCAAAAGAGTTATTGCAAACCTGAAGATTGTAGAACAATATCTGATATTATTCAATAGCCTTACATTGCAGATATTACATATCTTTAAGTTGTAAAGATAAAATATTTTTAAAAAATACTTGACTTATTTGTCTATGTATGAAATTTTAGGCTTCACTAAATTATTAAGGAGTTGTTATGGATACTTTAGAATTGAGTTCTAGTCTTGAAGATTACTTAGAAGTTCTGTATCATATAATTAAAGAAAAACAAGCAGCAAGAGCAAAAGATATCGTAAATAAGATGAAGGTGACTGCCGCTTCAGTTACAGGTGCGTTAAGATTGTTATCTGAAAAAGGCTTAATTAATTATGCTCCTTATGACTTAATTACCTTTACTGATTCGGGAAAAAATTTTGCAAGAGAAATAGTGAGAAGACACGAAGTATTAAAAGAATTTTTAACTAAGGTTTTATCTGTTGACGAAGCAGAAGCAGATGATGCTGCTTGTAAGATGGAACATTCTATCTCTAAGAATATTTTAGAAAAATTTATCCAATTTATAGAATTTGTAGAGTTATGCCCACGAGGTGGTTCAAAGTGGATAAATGGTTTTAGTTATCAGTGTCACGAAGATAATGATTATCAAACTTGTCTTAAGTGTACAGAAGAAGTTATAGAAAATTTAAAAACAAGAATAAAGGAGAATGTTATGAACGTTAATGAAAATATTAGTTTACGTTCTTTAGAGATCGGAAAGAAGGCTAAAATAGTCAAGATTCAGGCTCGTACTGAACTGAAAAAAAGGCTTATTGATATGGGTTTTATCAAAGATTCTATCGTTGAAATTGAGAGAATAGCACCCTTAGGAGACCCAATTGATGTTAGAATTAAAGGTTATCATTTATCTATAAGAAAAGAAGATGCTGATTTAATCTTCGTAATGCCGTTAGAGTAGGAGAAAATAATGCCATTAGCATTTGTAAAAACAGGGCAAAAGGTAGTTTTGTCTTCTATAAAGGCAGGTTGGGAGTTAAAGGCTAGGATGAATTCGTTGGGTTTAATTCCCGGGATAGAGATTGAGGTTATTCAAAATAACAACAGTGGTCCTTTTATGATTAAGATAAAAGATAATAAAATTGCATTAGGTCGCGGAATAGCATTAAAGTTATTTGTACAATAATTTTTTTTGCTCATTAATTTAGGCTTGCCTAAATAAATTTAAGTTAGCAAAGGAGAATAAATGAAAAAGATAAAGATAGCATTGGCCGGGAACCCTAATTCCGGGAAAACTACTGTTTTTAATAATTTAACAGGTTCAAGGCAGCATGTAGGTAATTATCCCGGAGTTACAGTAGAACGTAAAGATGGTAAAACTATATATCAAGATTATCAGATAGATATTGTAGATTTACCCGGTACATATAGTTTGACAGCATATTCAATAGAAGAGAGGATAGCAAGACAAGTTATTATTGAAGAAAAACCGGATTATATAGTAAATATTGTTGATGCTTCTAATTTAGAAAGAAATCTTTATCTTACTATGCAATTAAAAGAATTAAAGGTTCCCTTGATAGTAGTTTTGAATATGTGGGATATGGTTCAACATAGGGGTACAGAAATTAATATTGAATTGTTTTCAAAATTGATAAATGCTCCGGTAATTTCAATGTCTGCAAATAAAAAATTAGGGCATAATAATTTGTTGCAATTGTTGACTTCAGAGACAAAGACAGAAGGTTATAAAGCTAATTTAAAGATGGATAACAATATTGAAAGTTATATTACAAAGATTGTAAATAAGCTTGAAAAGGATATACCAAATGCTCGTTGGATTGCAATAAAGCTTTTAGAAGGAGATATTGAAATATCAAAAGAGATTAAATCACAAGAGTCTTTAAATTATGTTAAAGAAGTTTTAGAGGATTTTTATCAAAAAGAAGGTGAAGATGCTGAGACATATATAGCAGAGCAACGGTATGGTTTGATATCAGGGATTTGTCGAAAGTCTGTTCGTTCATCGATAGAATCAAGAATTAATTTTTCAGATAAAGTAGATATGGTTTTAACACATAAATTACTTGGAATACCGATATTTTTGGGCTTAATGTATTTAGTGTTTCAACTTACTTTTACTTTAGGTGATCCATTGATGGGCTTGATAGAATCAGCTTTTGGGTGGCTTGGTGGATTTATTTCAGAGGTAGTTTTTAATTCTTCAGGTAGTTTATTAGAATCTTTGATAGTTGATGGAGTAATTGGTGGAGTTGGTGGGGTAATAGTATTTTTGCCAAATATATTATTGTTGTTTTTAGCGTTAGCATTTATGGAAGATACAGGATATATGGCAAGAGTTTCATTTATTATGGATAAGTTGATGAATAAAATCGGATTGCATGGTAAAAGTTTTATTCCTATGGTAATTGGTTTTGGTTGTACAGTTCCTGCTATTATGGCAACTCGTACACTTGAGACAAGGAGAGATAGGTTAGCGACCATATTAGTGACACCCTTAGTTAGTTGTAGTGCTCGACTGCCGATATATGCCTTAATAATTCCGGCGTTTTTCCCTGCTCATTTGAATGCACCTATTTTATGGATAATATATATAATAGGAATAGTTTTGGCGATAATTTTAGCTAAAATATTACGTTCGACAGTATTTAAGGGAGAGACTACTCCTTTTGTAATGGAATTGCCTCCTTATAGAATACCTACTTTTAAAAGTGTTTTCATACATACTTGGGATCGTGGTGGTCAGTATTTAAAAAAAGCAGGAACAATTATACTTGGAATTTCGATTGTTTTATGGTTTTTAACAACATTTCCACAGATTGAAAGTTTTAACCAAGATTATGATTTACTGACAGAACAAGCTTATCAAGACTTTATAACTGCTGAAAATCCTGACAATGAAGCTTATCAACAAGAACTTGTTGAGATTGAGAATATGCAACAATCTGAAACATTAGCATATACTTTTGCCGGTCGTATTGGTCATTTTTTACAACCTGTGTTAAAGCCAATGGGTTTTGATTGGAAGATTGGTACAGCATTAATCGGAGCTTTTGCCGCTAAAGAAGTATTTGTTGCTCAGATGGGTATTGTATATTCAGTAGGAGAAGCAGATGAGGAATCAGATGCTTTGCGAGAACAACTTCGTAAAAATTATAATCCATTGATTGCTTTTAGTATTATGTTGTTTTGTTTGATTAGTGCACCTTGTGTAGCGACCATAGCTATAACTAAACGTGAAACTAATTCATGGGGTTGGGCTTTAACTCAGCTTGGTGGATTGACAATTTTAGCTTGGTTAATAACAACAATAGTTTATCAATCCGGATTATTACTTGGTATTGGTATAGGGTAAAGGTGTTATGATGTTAGATTTAATAATTGTTTCTGTGATTGTATTGCTTGCTTTGTTGTTTGTAATTAGGAGCTTTGTAAGAATATCTAATGGCAAGGAAAGTTGTTGTGGCTCTTGTAGTAGTTGTAGTTTAAGT
>JALNXV010000038.1 GCA_023230175.1 Candidatus Cloacimonadota bacterium | reverse complement strand
TTTTCATTAGTTACAATTATTCCACCAAAAGGTGAAACTGTATCAGTCGCAAATGCTTTGTCGTAAGCATTTGAGATATTATTATCAGATGCTACTCCGCAGGGATTTAAATGTTTTAAAATAGCAACAGTGTTTTGTTTGAATTTCATAATTACTTTTAAAGCAGCATCTATATCTAATAAGTTATTGTAAGATAATTCTTTTCCGTGTAGTTTTTTAATAATATCCGGCAAATTTTGGTAAAAAGATGCTGATTGATGAGGGTTTTCACCGTATCTGAGGTTTTGTTTCAATGGGATGGAAAGATTAAGTTGTGGTTGAATATTATTAAGGGTATTTGCTATTAATTTATCATATTCTGCGGTTAAGGCATAGGTTTTTTGAGCTAATCTTAATCTTGTTTCTAATTTTGTATTACCGGTTTCTTTAATTTCATTTATAACAATATCATAATCCTTTGGATCAGTTAAAACTGTAACAAATCTATAATTTTTTGCACCTGATCTTAGCATTGATGGGCCACCAATATCAATATTTTCAATTATATCTTCGTGAGAACTATTTGGATTTTCTACCGTTTCTTTAAATGGGTATAGATTAATAACTAACATATCTATCATTTTAATATTATGTTGTTCGGCTTGAGATAAATGTGATTCATTGTCTCTTAAACATAAAATACCACCGTGAATTTTTGGATGTAAGGTTTTGACTCTTCCATTCATTATTTCGGGAAATCCTGTAATATCAGAAACTTGAGTGACTTTTATTTGATGTTCTTTTAGGAGTTTATATGTGCCACCTGTGGATAATATCTCATAATTTAAATCTATAAGTTTTTGGGCAAATTCTACAATAGCATCTTTATTAGAAACACTTATTAAAGCTCTTTTCATTAATTCCTCTTTTCATTTTTTTTGGTTAGTAATTCTGATAAAAATTTTTTAAATTGTTTCTCTTCATTTTTGTCAAAGACTAATTCTTTTTCATAATCTTTTGTAACTTTTTTATTTACAGAAAATTGTATTTGAGCAACTACTTGAAACTCTTTTTTGTTCTTATGGAAATCATTTAAAATTGCAATAATTATAACTCCGGATAAAACAAATATCCAATTTAAATAAATCCAAAACAAGAATATTGGGAAAGAAGAAATGATTCCATATAGTTGCTTCATTCGAGTAAGATGACTTATATAATAGTCAAAGGACAGTTTTGTAATAAACCATGCAAAAGCTGATATTGAAGCACTTACAAAAACACTTTTACCTCGAATTCTTGCTGTCGGAAGAAAATAATATGCAAGCAATATTAATGTGAACCATAAAATTAACGGAAGCAAAAAACTAAAAACTTGTCTAATCCATTTTGATTGAAAAATACTTTGAATATAAGGCATTGACGAAGTAGAAAATAATATAGTAAAAATAAAAAAACCTAAGACAATTGTGCCAAACAGTTTTAGTAAAGTTCCGGCTTTTGATTGTTTAGCCTTTATATGTATTTTTAAGATTCTATCAAAAGAAGTATTGATTGAGTTAAATAATGAAAAAGAAGTTATAACTAGCATTATTATATTGAAAATGTTTAATGTAATAGTATTATTAAACAACTCATCAATGAAAATATGAAATAAATCTGCCGATTCCGGCATCATAACAGATAATAGAATTGATTTTAGTTGTCCGCTTAAATTTAAAGCAGGAATATTCGGTAAAAATGTCATTAAAAATAAGATAAATGGAACAAATCCCAATACTGTTACAAAAGTAAGCGAGGATGCTTCTCTAAGAATTCTTTCTTGGTCAAATATAGTATAAAAGGCCTTGATAAATGATGAAGCTTTTTTATAAAATGCATTAAAATGTTTATTCATACCTAAGTGCCTGAACAGGGTCTAACTTGCTTGCTTTAACTGCAGGATAAATTCCAAAAAATAATCCTACAAGAACAGATACAGCTAACGCTATAAATATCATAGAAATATCTAATTTAGTAGAGATCTTTAGGAATTCTCCGACTTTATCTAAGATTAAAATAGCTGAACCTACTCCAAACACTCCTCCAACAAAAGTTATAACAACAGTTTGCACTAAAAATTGTATTAATATATCTATTTGTCTGGCCCCTACTGCGAGTCTGATACCTATTTCTCTGGTTCTCTCTTGAATTGTTGCTAACATTATATTCATAATAACTATCCCACCAACCAGTAAAGAAATTAAACTGATAAAGAAGAAAACAATTTGAAACATACGCGAGTTTTCTTTACTTTTTTCAGCTTCTTCTATAGCACTTTCTATGACAAAAATTGGTTGTCCTCTTCTAAGGTTTAAAGTAATGTCTTCAAGAATAGGTTTTAAAATATAAGGTTGTTGTTCATCAAAGGCTTTGATTGATATTTCATCAATAACATCTTCAGCTTGTAGTTTATTAATAAGAGTACTTATAGGAACAATAGAAGTTCTGTTTAAGTACTCAAGTGGATTATTACCCATAAATCCACTCATACTGCCTTCCATTTGTCTAAATGTCATAACACCAATAACTTTTAATCTTTTATCTCTTACTGTAACATATTGACCTATAGGGTTTTTAGAACCAAATAGTTCAGTTTTTATAGTATTACCGAGAAGGATTACGTCATTTGATTCTCTAACGTCAAATTGCTTAAAAAATCTTCCCTCAGAAGCAGTCCATTCTTCAGTTTTTTCAAAATCTTCAAATGTGCCAATAAGACGAGTGAAAGTATTGTTTGCTCCGTAAATTATGCCTGAACCTCGAGTAATTGTAGCATTAAAAGCTTCTACTTCAGGAATATTGTTTTTTATAAAGTAAAACTCTTTTAAAGTAAAATGAGTAGGAAGTTGAAGTGGGTTGCTATATTGCCAATCTCGTCTTATAGTAATTTTTCTTAATCCGCCTCTTTCATTCATCCATTTTAATGTTTCCTCATTCATTCCTTTGACAATCGAAAGAATAACAATAATAGACATAGTTCCTAAGATGATTCCAATAATAGTAATTAAACTACGTAATTTACGTGATAAAAAGTCTAAGAATCCTAATTTAATGCTTTCAGAGAGTGAAATTGCCATCGGCTACTTCTCCATCCTTAATATATATTATTCTTTGAGCTACTTTTGCGATATTGCTATCATGAGTAACGAGGATTATCGTATTGTTTGCACTGTGTAATTCTTTAAAAATAGATAAAACATCATTACCGGATTGTGAATCAAGATTTCCTGTGGGTTCATCCGCTAAGATTATTGATGGGTTAGTAACTATAGCTCTTGCAATTGCTACTCTTTGTCTTTGCCCACCGGATAGTTCAGATGGTTTATGAGATAGTCTGTCTCCAAGTCCAACATGATTGAGTATTTCTTTTGCTTTTATTGTACGTTCTTTTGGTTTAAGTCCACTATACATTAAGGGTAGTTCAACATTTTTTAAGATATTGAGATGAGGTAATAGATTAAATGTTTGAAATACAAATCCTATCTTGCTATTTCTAATTTTAGCAAGTTGATTTTTTTTCATAGCACTGACTTCGTGATCATCGATAAAATATTTGCCACTGTTAGGAGTATCTAAACATCCTAAAATATGCATTAAGGTTGATTTTCCTGAACCAGAAGGACCCATAATTGCTACAAATTCACCAGGGAATATTTCAATGTCAATACCTTTTAGGGCTGTTACATTGATTTTACCCATATTGTATATTTTTTGTAATTTAGTTGTCATTATTACCGGTTTCATTTACACTCCGTTATTGGAAAATTATTGGTTTAATTTGTTTAGTCATCTTGTTTGTATGTATTTCTTTTACTAAAAAATTTAAGTGCCATATTGATAGTTGCTTCATCAACACCGTTTAATATTTTTTTTAATTCTTTCTTTTTATTAGCCGAGGGTTTTGTATTAGGCAATAACTTATCCCATAAGTTATTGTTAGTTATGAATTTAATGAAATCTAATATAACTGTTTTGTCTTCTTTTTTTAAATCTATGGCATTTTTATAATGTTGTAATGCTTTATCTATTTGCCCAATTTTTTCAGCTGAAAGTGCTAAAAAATGATGTAGCCTATAGTTATCTTGAAATCCGGGTAAGGCTAATAAGTATTCATTGTATGCTGCCAGCCAATTATTTTTTTGTAGGTATGCAAAGCCTCGTAAATAATTTATATTTGGAGTAGTACCAAATCTTGATTCATATAGATTTAAGTAATTAAAAGCCTTATTAAGTTTATTATTGTTTATTAAAAGTTCAATTAGGAAAGTATATGCAGTATTAGCTTTTGGGCTTATTTCGATAAGTTTACTTAATGCTTTAATAGCGTCATTGTATTTTAGCATATAATAATTAGCTAATGCTTTATTATAAAGAAGTTCCGGAAATTCTTCTTCAATTTTGTTGTAATGGTATAAGGCAATTTTTGCCTCATCCATTTCTAAATATGTATTTGCTAATTTAAAACGAGCTAAAGTGTCTTTGTCATCAAGATTTAATATTTTTTGGTAATTATCAATGACTTTTTTTAAAGAATTTTTTTGTTTGTATATATCTGCTAATTCAAAATATAGAGCTTTAGCATCAGGATGGTTTTGGATGGCTTCTTCAAGTATTTGAACAGCTTGAAGCCAGTTTGATTTGACTAAAAAACGGGCTTGATATATAAAATTATTATAATTTTCCATTAAACAAGTCCCTTAATGTATTTTTTATCTCATCAGGATTAATAGATTTAAAGATAATTTCACGTGCTTTACTTCCATTTGCAAATCCCTTTGTATAAAAAGCAAAATGAGCTCTCATAGGAATTAATACTTTTGTGTCTTGAGTATTATGTAGTACTCTGTCAATGTGTTCTAAAATGTATTTTAGTTTTTCATTAGGAGCAAGATGTTTTATGCAATTACTATTATTGTTATTTGATAAATAATCTTTAATCTCTTGAAATATCCAAGGTTTTCCTAACGCTCCTCTGCCAATCATAATTCCATCACATTTTGTTTCATTTAGCATTTGTATGGCATCTTCAGGAGTATATATATCTCCATTACCAATTACCGGGATTGACAAAACTTGTTTTATTTGTTTGATAATATCCCAATTGCTATGCCCTGAAAAATGTTGTTTTCTTGTCCTTGGATGAATTATTAATAGTTTTGCACCTGCTTGTTCTGCCATTTGAGCAAAATCAATTGCATTTATATTATCATCATCCCATCCTGACCGAATTTTTACCGTTAAAGGGATATTTAGATTGTCTAATACTGAACTGACTTGTTTAATGATTTCACAAGCTAAGTCAGGTTTAAGCATTAATGCACTTCCGGCATATCGTTTAACGACTTTTTTTACCGGACAACCCATATTTATGTCAAAGAAATCAGGTTTTAGTTTACTAAGTATTTCAGATGCTTTTGCCATAACATTTGGATTATCTCCAAATAATTGTATCCCAAAAGGTCTTTCAAATTCTTCAAATCTAGTATAATGAGCCATTTTTTCAAAGTTTCTTTTTACTCCATCTGCACTGACCATTTCACTAACTAATACATCAGCACCACATTTTTTTGCAATAAATCTAAAAGGGGCGTCTGTATAACCCGCTAAGGGTGCTAACCATATTTTATTATGAGCTAATTTGTTTTTTACATAGCTATTTATATCGATATTTTCGGTTAAGGGTTGAAATTCAGTCAATTTGTTGTCCTTTATTTTGATATTTATGGTGTAAAGAATCATTAAACATTTTGTTGAAAAAAATTCCTGCTGCTATTGAAACATTTAGTGATTCCATTTTATTTTTTATAGGTATTGTAATTTTGTCAGTAAAGTTTTGTAGCTTGTTTATGTTAACTCCAATAGCTTCAGAACCTAAGACTAAGATATATGGCTTGTCCGGAAAAGTAAAATCTGTTAATGGAGTGCCTTTTTGAACATCGCTTATGTAAATTAATTCTTTTCTATCAGTTATCCAATTGTCATCATCATATAAGAATGGAATGTAGAAAATAGAACCCATAGATGCACGAACAACTTTGGGATTTGATAATTCACAACAATTTTTTGATAATACAATACCATCAATGTCAAAGGCTGTTGCTGTTCTGATAATTGTTCCCATATTCCCGGGATCTGATATTGAATCAAGATAAATGATTTTATTGAATTTGTTGATTTCGTTAGTTTTAAAATTTAAAATTGCAAAGATATTTTGAGAAGTTATTGTATTAGAGAGTTTATTTGCTTGTTGTGTGCTTAAACTCATAATTTTTGTGTCTTTAGAAATACTTGCAATTTCATTTAACAATGTTTTATAATTCGTTATTTTGTTTTCATCAATTAGTAAATATTCAAAGGAAGATTGTATGGATAAATCTTTGTTTTTAATATAATCAAATATTTGAGAAATAAGTCTTTCTCCTTCAATCAAAATCTTACCACTATCTAATCGATATTTTTTTTGATTAAGTTTGTTAACTGACTTTAAAAATTCATTACTTATTCTATCAATCATATATAATTCCTTAATTAACCTATATCTTAAGAAGCTTTTATTAGTCAAGAGAAAATTGTTGAGCTTATTAAGTATAATGAAAAGGCTGTTGAATAATAATGTTATACGAGCATTTTTGTTAGTACTTTGTTTTGTTGTGCGAGCATCTTGCTTGCACTTTGTTTTGTTGTGCGAGCATCTTGCTTGCACTAAAAAATCATTATTTAAAAAATAAACTGAATTTTTAGAATAATAAATATTAATATGTTATAGCCTAAAAAAGCGTACAAATTAGTACGCTTTAACTATAAAAGTAATTAGAAATTTTGTAAATAGTTTTCCGGAGTTGATTTATCGTTTCTTTCCCATCTTTCATCAATATAGAATTTTACAGGAGAATTCTGTTTAAAATAGTCAACCATCGCATCTCTGAGGTTTATCTCGTGTCGAATAATTTGACTTTCGGGTAGAGTTGTTAAAAGGGTTAACCCTGCATTTCCTTGAAGTAAAAAATCAGTTGTTGCGACTTTATATCTCTTGTTTGGGTCCCAAGGCTCACCATTGATTTCTAAAAGTGTAACTCTGTCAAAATCACTTCTTGTTTTATTAAATCTGATTTTACCGCCTGCAAGTAATAAGCCTTGTCTTGAGCCTGCAATCCTGGTTTCAATGATGCGTTTTAACATAATTCCGTCAACTACAAGAGTTACAATCATATTATCAAAAGGCATTGCATTAAAAACGTGTCTATAGGTTACATTACCCATTGGTATTTCAGCTCTTATTCCACCGAGATTAATAAAAGAGAAATCTGCATTAACTGCATCTCTCATAGCTTCACAAGTGAAATTTCCCATTGCATTTTGGTTATCAACAGATGTTCTGGATAAAAATACCCCGGCAATACCAACTACCTCATCCATACCTTTTTCTGCTATGGTTTGTTGTTCACTTATATAGGCATCAACTTCAGGATCCGGGATAAACTGGTCTTCAAAAAGCGTTAATTGGAGTTTATCTTCAGCAGGTGTGTCAAACCCGGAAATAGTTTTTGTTTCAGGATCTATTTTTACCATTAAGTGTATAAGTCCGGAACCATAAGCATATCCTTGAAAAACTAAGGTGTGTGTAATAGGATCAACCCATGGTCTATCAAATCCTTTATGAATGTGTCCGGCAAACATAAGATCAATACCTTCAACTTCATGAGCAAGTTCTTGAGCATCATAACCCCAATTTTTTTCAGTTTGCTTTTTGTTAGGATTTTCATATCTTTTTTGATATTCAGGTAATGGATCATAAGGTATTCCTGCATGCACGGTTGCGATAACAATATCTACTTTTTCTACGTCTCGTAAATGATTAACATAATATTGTAGTACTTCTTTTTCATCAATAAAATCGACAAATCTTATATGGTCAGCAAAACTCATTTTTTCTGTATCAGTTGTAGTAATTCCAACAATGCCAATTTTTAAACCCATTTTTTCTACAATTATAAAAGGTTGTGCGTATTCAACAAGTTCTAAAGTACCTTTTCGATAAACATTTGCAGCTAAAATTGGGAAGTTAGCATCTTCTAAAGTATTTTTTAATTTTTCTTCACCTAAATCGTATTCATGGTTTCCGAGTACAAGAAGATCATATTTGACCATATTCATATATTCTATAACTGCTTTCCCAGCTGAAAGAGAACCGATAGGGCGACCTTGGAAGAAATCTCCTGTATCTATTAGGAGATTATCTCTTAAATTTTCGGTTGTTTTTTCTCTAACTGACTTAATGTATGTTGCCGCAGAGGCTCCGCCTCCGAGTTGAGGGGGAAAAGCAGGATTCATAAAAGTAGCTTTTGCTCTGTCAATTCCACCGTGAAGATCATTTGTAAATATAATATCTAATGTTAAATCATTAGCAAAGCATAAAACTGAAGAAATTAATAATAGACATAGAATATAAAGTTTTTTCATCTTTATCCTACCATTTGTATGTTAAGGAAGTGAATATTTTAAAAAATGATTCTGTTACTTTGTCAGGATTTTCCCATCCTCTATCTGTAGGTTCAATGCCACTCCAAAGATTTTGATGATTATAGTAGCTATCCAAAAATAAATCTAAGGTTTTGTATTCTCTTCTGCCGTATTCTCCGGCTAAATCTAAATGTAAATTTGTTGTAATCTCAAAACCGGTTCCGGCTGTAATCACAGGAAGAGTAATACTGTTATCTTGAATTGAAGCTTCATGTCTAAATCCTAAACGTAACGGGATAGCTCTTCCGACATAATGTTCCATACCAACGTAAAAAGACCAAGTATCATCATATAAATCATCAATATCAGAATTTTGTATATATTCCATATCAAGTTGAAAATTAGTTTCAAAAGGGTTACGAGGTTTAAATAACATACCAAATCTTAATCTTGATGCTAAGATATAGTCATCAGATGATTCAATTGTATTTCCATTTACTTCTAAATCAGCATCTAATGTAATCTTAGGTGAATAAGTAACAGCTAATCTAATTCTTTCATTAATCTGAGAAGAAATACCAAATTTTGTGCTGAAACCTTTTAAAGAGTTTGATGTTGAAGAAATATTGTCTGTTAAAACACCTGATCCAACAGCTTGATGTGCATAGTCAGACCAATGGATACGTCTTTCTATATCATAATTCCCGTTAAGATAGGAAAGTTCAGTACCAATAGAGATATATTTGTTACCATAATTTAATAAAATGCTATAACTATCTAAAAAACCATCTGATTCGATAAAATTTTTAGCAATAATAGGAGGGTAATTATCTGCATCAGAGTTTTCGTCATTTCTAACTTCTTCTTGATAATCAGAATAAAAATTTAAGATAGGTTTGTAAGATATTCCAAGGTTTATTTTTGAAGAATTAATAATAAAGCTTTTATATGCTGCAAAACTAAACTCATTATAGAAATTTTCATTGCGAGCATAAGTACTTTCATCAACATAGCTATCAAAAAAGTTGTACATTGGGAGTGCTCTATTTTCAGAATTTTTGATTAATGAATAGTTAAACTGTATTTCTTTTTCATTATTTAGATAGTAAAGATTTGCGGGATTAATATTGCTATCCATAAGGTTAAACCCTCCGGCAGTACCTGTTCCACCCATTGCAGCACTTCTTGCATCATGATTATTTATAAAATTACCTTGATTATTCTCATATATTTCAAATATAGAATAAGCAGAAATATTTACGATACTTGTTAATAAAAATAGGCTTAAGATAACCAATTTCAAGTTTTTTGATAATATATTTTTTTTCATTATTCCTCCATTTATTTTAGAAACGCCAATCAATTTGTAAACGAACTGCGTTTTCTGTTTTATCAACATTACGATAATAGTCTTCTACTCCTGTTAGAGATTCATTCCACCAAGCTCTAAAAAAGAGTTCTTTAGTTCTATAAAATTTAAGTTTGTATTTAAGTGAGATGTATAGATTATTAGCAATCTTGTTTTGAATTAAAAACCAATATTTTATACCATGTTCTCCTAAGAAGTCAATTTCAATATCTTCCCAATCCCAATGGGATACACTATGACCATTCCAATAAGAAATTGCATTTCTTAATCTTAGTTTAGAATTGAGATTATGAGTCCAGTCAATTCTGATAAAATCGCCATGCATAAGAGTTTGTGCTTGGATGAGAGATTCATCGCTTGTAGGTTCGCCTTCATTGGTTAAATAAGGATAAGGAGGTGATTTAACTTGTGTATATCTATATTCAAATTGAAGACGATCTCTATTTGACAGATATGATGTTAGAATAGCACTGGTTTCAGATGTTTCAGAAACACCTCTGTCTGCATCGTCATCATAACGATTAATTTGATGTTTATATTTTCCTCTAAGGCTTAGTTGATAAATTGGTCGGTAATCAATGTCGCCTTGAAATCTTACAGTTCTTCTTCCATCTGCTTTTCTTTCAAAGATGTCGATATATGTTCTGTTTAGAGTTAGATAGGTACTAATTTTATATCTTGTTTCAAAATATATCCCTTTTTCTGCTTGGGATTCAGAACTATTTAGATATAAGTCAGCTAAAAGTTGGTTAGTTAGAGCGTAAATATTTTTATTTAAAATTGTGTCATTAAACTTTCTGTGTTCTGAAAAACCTCGTGCGTAAGGGTTATCAAAATCAATATCATAATCTCTATATAAAGCTAAGAAATAGAAGTTTTCAAATTGTGTATAGGTACTCATAACTATTGCAGAAGGATCATCACCGATTTTGCCTTCATTTCCGTTAACTTTGAGCTCAGCATATTCCCCTTGAAAAGAGGTGTTACCGACAACTGTTCTCCAGTCTAATCCCATCACTTGCCTGTAGTCTCTTTCGTACTCGCCTTCAATATAGGTAGAATACATATTAGAAATTTGACTATCAAGTCTTTTCCATTTAGAAAAATCAGCTAAGTCTCTTATTAATAGGTTCCTAAGCTCATCACTTTGGAGTGAAACAAAATGAGCATTATCATAAATAGTTTGTGTACTTGTAAGTCCAATGTGTGTTCCTACTAAGGGGTTATATTCTACTCTTGCTCCAAGCATAGTTTCGTCTAAAAAATTCATTCTAGGCATTAATTTCATTGGGGACATTAAGCCTTGATTAAAATATTTTTCAGCTTTTATTAAGTCGTCATTATCAAATCTAATAGTGGGGGTTATATATGAAAATATATGATATTTACCGTTAACTTGATCATTTTCATTAATTAATCCGTCATTATTTATATCGTAAACAACAGCATCTTTTTTGTCGTTAGAATACCAAAAAGATGTGCAAAAATTTGATCGTTTTAATTCTAAAGCGATACCTTTAAGAGCATATTCTTGAGAACGAGATAAATCACCGGTTATGCCTGTAATTCTTTTAGAAAATCCATGACCTGTTTTTCTTGAACTATAATAGTCAGTGTTTTCTATTACAAGTCCTTCTCCATAAGTAACACGATAGTTGCCGGCAAATATTTTTATATCATTATTACCAAAAAAGTTAAATTTATTTTCGTAAGAAGCATAATATTTTGCGTCTTTTAAGACATCTGAACCGCTATCTTCAGTAAAAATCTTTTCTCCTGTTTGGTTGAATAACAAAAGCCCAAATTTATAATTATTAGCATATCTAACTCGAAATTTATTTGTATAAGCTGGAGTTGCATTATCTAATTTAAAAAACCCCCAGTATGAATGACTGATATCTTTAATTGAGGCGTCTTTGTTTTTCACTATTTCACGATACATTTCTTTTGTATCATCGTCAAAGCTTAAATTTTCATATTTAAATTGATAATTAGAAAAAAGTTTTTTTCTATTAGGCTCTTCAACGTAATATATATAGTGTCTTAGGTTTGTTGCACCATAGTGTGACAAGCCTGTTGTGCTTCTTAAATTTCGATAATCTGTTATTGTGTCGCCTGCAGCGATTCTTTTACTGATAGCTACTGCATCAATCGGAGATACATTTGGCATATTTAAGATGTCTGAAAAATACATTTGATTGATGTTTTGTGGCGTCATAAGATAATCTTCCCAAATGTCTGAAAAACCTTCTTGAATCCCTTCTTGTGATCCAAGTCTTTCTATTAGATAATCAATCTCTTCTCTTCTTTGTTCTGTTTCATCAAGGTCAGTATAGTATGAAACTGTAATTAGTGGTTTAATTTTTAATAATGTTTGTTGGTCAATTTCGGCAATCTTCCTTAAATCATAGATACTCTCAAAGAATGAAGTAAAAGTTCTGTAATTATAAATTGCATTTGCTTGAATATCCGAAATAGGTAAAGTTTCAAGCTCTTCCAAACTAGCTTGATTAATATCAATCTTTTCTGTATTTGTTAATGAAAAAAGATTAAAACTGACTGCTACAAACAACAGGAGTAGCCATAGAAACCTTTTCATAAAACTCCTTTATTTTACACTTTTTTAATCACGTATTTGCTTATATTTGACAAAGTAATTTTTCTTATTTGAATTGTAAAGCATTTTTTTAAGAAAAAGTAAAATTTCTTTTATTTAATTATTTCATAGGCAGTTAATCTGATCTAATAAGTATGTTGAATAATTATTATTAGGTTTATGTATAACTATATGATTTTAAAAAAGATGCCATAATAATATAAAACCGATTTTGAAATTTATGACATTTATTATAAGTATTTTCTTGACATAATGGACTATACGTTTTTTGTAACATAATACTATTATGAAAGTGAGATTTGAAATGAAAACTGAAATGAGTCTTAAAGATGGTTTAAAAAAGTTATTTCCAATGATTATATCTGAAAAGCAACTTTTTTTAGGTGGACTATTATTTATGGTATTGACTACGGTAGGCAGGTTATTTGATCCGATAGTGATAGCTCATATCATTGATGTTTCAGTGCCTAAGCAAGATATAAAAGATATGTTTCTATGGGGATTTGTCTTTGCCGGTGTGATATTAGTATCAGGTTTTATGTCATATTTACAGATTATGTGGATGGCAAAACTCGGAGTAAAAATTATAACAAAATTAAAATTTAAGCTATTTAATCATCTTATGTTTTTACCGGTTTCTTGGTTTGATAAAACTCCGGTAGGTGAACTAATTTCAAGGGTAGAGTCAGATTGTGAACGAGTGAAAGACTTATTTTCTCAATTTAGTGTAACAATGATTGGTAATATATTATTTTTTGTTGGTATGTTGGTAATTTTATTGTATAAAGATTGGAAAATAACTTTATTTTTATTTATTCCAATGACTTGTGTGTTGTGTTTATCAATCATAATTATTAGATATTTGACTAAATATTATAAAAAATCTCGTGAACTAAATGCTGTTATAACAGGTAGATTAACAGAATATATCCAGGGCATAAGTATAGTTCAATTGTTTAATCAACAAAAAAGAGTAATTGATTATATTGATGAAAAAAGCAAAGAAAAACAACAAATAGATACTAAAGCTTCATTTATCGAATATGGAGCTTGGGGTGTCAATGATTTTTTGATACAGACAGTCTTTATAATTATTATTGTTTTGCTTCTTAGTCCAAAGATATTAAATGAATCAGTTACTATTGGCACATTAATAATCTTTATTCAATATTCAGTTAGATTAGTTTGGCCTATCATACAAATAAGTGAAAATTTAAATCAGTTTCAGCGTGCCTTTGTCTCTTTAAGAAGAGTTTTTGGATTACTTGAAGAAAAAACAGAAGATTTGTTTGAAACACAAGCTGAGATGAAAGTGCCTACATTTAATGAAGAGATTGAATTTTCAAATGTATGGTTTAAATATAAATCAAGTGATGATAAAAGTAAGGAAGAATGGGTTTTAAAGGATGTAAGTTTTAAAATCAGAAAAGGTTCAAGAGTTGCCTTAGTTGGAGCTTCAGGTAGCGGTAAAACTACCACCGTAAGTTTATTGTGTCGTTTTTATGATATTCAGAAAGGGCAAATATTAGTCGATGGTGTTGATATTAATAGCTTTAAGCTTTCTGATTGGAGACGCAAAATAGGCCTTGTTCTACAAGATATCATTTTGTTTCCGGGAAATTTGCTTGAAAATATCAGAATATATAATGATGATATAAGCGAAAAAAATGTATTGGATTCTATTGATACAGTTCATGCAAATCAGCTTTTTGAAAGAATGGATAAAAATCTTTATAGTGAAATAAGAGAACGCGGTCAAAATCTTTCTATGGGAGAGAGACAGCTTTTATCATTTGCTCGAGCAGTATCTTTTAATCCGGAGATTGTTATAATGGACGAAGCTACGGCTTCTATTGATGCAAAAACTGAAAGTCTAATTCAAAAATCTATGTCAAAATTGCTTTCGGATAAGACAGCTTTAATTGTAGCTCATAGATTAGCTTCCGTTATAGATTGTGACGAAATATTATTGTTTGATAACGGTCAGATTATTGCAAGAGGAAGTCATAATCAACTTTTACAATCTTCTTCCGAATATAAGAAATTAGTTGAACTTCAATTTTTGAAAAATACCGAAAGTAATACAGGAGTATAAAAACAATGACGAATAATATAAATCATATTAAATGGATAAAAAATGAGTGGAAATCACATAAAGCTTATGTCTTTATATTACTTTTTCTAACTCTATTATCTACAGCAGTAGCAGTAGCTTATCCATTCCTTTTTAGACAGCTGATAGATTCTTTGGAAAAGTCTTTATCAACTCCCGGTCAAATTAATCCTATGTCACCGGTACATAAAATAGTGTTAATTATGCTTATTGTTGGTTTTGTTAGAGTTATTTCATCTTTTTATCCGGGATTTAGAGCATATATGAATTTATTATTTGAATATGTGTTAAGACACAGATATTTCAAGTATATAATTGAAAAAGATTATAGGTTCTTTTTGAAATTCAGAACCGGGGATTTAGTTACCAGATTAACTAATGATATACAAGATTTTCCAAAGATAGGATGGTTTTTGTGCTCCGGAATATTTAGAGCATTTGATTCTTTTATCAAGATATTATTTTGTTTGGTAGTAATGTTTTTATTGAGTTGGAAACTTACCTTACTTGCTATGTTACCAATACCTTTTATGATAGCTGTGTTTTATATTGTTTCAAATAAATTACACAAAAGCTTTGAAAAAAATCAAGAGGCTATCTCTGAAATAAATAACCAATTAGAAATGACTTTTTCAGGGATAAAAATTATTAAAGCGTTTGTTTGTGAAGAAAAATATAAAAGATTTTTTTCAAAGGCCTTAGATAATAGATTTATTACCGAGTTGAGATTAGTCAAAATAAATACAGTTTTGCATTTAGTATATGAATATATTGATTATTTCTCTATGATTTCTATTATTCTATTTGGTGGTTATATGGTTGTAAAAGGCGAAATTACCATAGGTACTTTTTATGCCTTTTATACATATCTTTCTATGTTAATATATCCTATTCTTGACTTACCTCAACTTTTTGTTTCAGGAAGAC
>JALNXV010000037.1 GCA_023230175.1 Candidatus Cloacimonadota bacterium | reverse complement strand
CATCTTACCGAGCTCATCAGAACCAAAGCCCATATATTGAGACTTCACGGCAATAATGTAATCTTTAATCTTATTATCTTTTAAGGATAGATTGCAGTAATAGTTAACATCATTATCTTGAGTAAAGGCATTATCTGTAGATTCTTTGGAGGCGATAATGATTTGGTAATTCTGTTTTTCGGTTATAGTTGTTGAAAAGCCATTATCTTTTAAGAAGGCTTGTAAATTATCGATTGAGGTTTGATTATCTGATAAAATTTTAAGTTGTGATTCTGAGGTTACATTTTTAAAGGTGTTTTTAACCATTATAATTGGTTTTGGACATAAATATCCTCTGGTATCAACTTCTATGATATGAATATTTTTTTTCATTTTTAAATCCTTATAAATAATAATCTTAAATTTATCTCTTTTTAAAAGCAATAATAACTAAGCAAATAATGAAGAAAACAAGTAATAGCCATGCAAGCCCGGTAAGAGTACCTATTAAGGCTCTATACATCTCTAAGACCCATCGAGCAAGGTTTAATTGTATATATTCTGTTGTTTCGGGGTTAACTGTATTAGGATTGAGGTATCTTTCTAATTTCCAGATTTGAACACCGGAAGAGACTCCTACAACATAAATAGCAAACAACATATATTTATGCCAGGCAGTGTAGAGATCATCATTTATGATTCTAAATAATATCTTTTTTATTGGCGTTTTAAAAAATTGGATAATTAGGAATGATGTTAAGAGTGCAATTATGAGAGTTCCGAACATTAAAAGAAAAATCATTTGTTTCTCCTTAATAGTATGTTTATAAAGGTTTTATAGTGGTTTAATGGATGGTTTTCATTATCTTGGTTTTCACAGAAAAACCATTCAGGGATATTGATAATAATTTCTTTATTAAGTTCAGTAATAAACTCTTTACAAAGGTTAAAAGAAACAAAATAAGGTAAATATTTACTTTCAAAGATTTCTTTTTTATTATTGTGTAAGTTATTTGATAGAAAGGTATAAAAGCAAAACCAATTTTTGATATGTTGATGTGCTTTAAGAGAAAAGGTTTTTATTTTCATACTGAAAGAAAGCATTATAATGCCGGATAAAATTATTGAAAAGGATATATATAGGTTGATCAGATTTGTATAAGCAATTACAAAATAGATTGACAATGCACCTAAAGCTGTTAAAATTAAGGCAAAACTTGTAAAATTTTGTTTTTCTTTTTTAAAATTGATATCAAAGTATTCATCTTTAGTTAATTCTTTTTGTAACTGTTTAAAATATTTTCTTTTTATTCTTTTTAAGATAATCAGAGCGTTGTCGAATAAGATAATATTAGGAAGTGGTTTGTTATTAATATGCATTTCAGATGAGTTACTAAATATTTTGTTTAAAATAAAATCATATCTTTCTTGAATAATCTCATTAGGTATAGATTCTTCAATAGTTTCAATGTTATCAGACAGAGAATTATCTTTTTTAATTTGATGAATAAATCTTTGAAGATAGTATTTATTATTATGGTAGATTACCTTAATATAGCCTAAATCAAAAAGTTTTAGAAGAGTTGAGAGTATAGGAAGGTCAGAAAATTCATTTATTCTATTAAATAGATAAGCTAATTCGTCTGCATCTAAATCTTTACAAAAATGATGGTTTTCATTCTCAGGGTTTAAAATATCACATTCAATCTTTCTATCGTTTTTATGTATTTTGAGGTTTTGATTAATCTTAAGATATTTATAGATTGCAATTATTAATCCGATTATTACAATAAACAGGACAGCGAAACCATATAAAAAGATATTTCTTTGATATTTTTTAAAATTAGTTAACCAATTTGGATTATCTTTAATCAAGCTTTTTTTATTAAATAATAACTCAATAGATATATTATTTTTGGGTGAGATATTTGAAAGGTTAAGAATCAACTCATATTCTTCTTCATTAATTGAATTAATGATTTTATTGTTGCTATCTTCATTAAGAATTGTTTTAGTTGAAAAGCTTTGGAAATCAGGGGAAAATTTAGGGTAACTAATGGTAATCTTTGAAGATTTAATAAGATAGTTTTTATGATTTGAGAAGATATTATATTTAAAAATATCATTATTATTATTTGAGGTAATTATTCCTTTAAGATAGTAATTTAAGTTTAAGTGATACACCTTGTCTTTTGTTTTATTGAAAATCCAGACAAAAGTACGCCCCTGTGTTTTAAATTTATAATTATCATATAAATTCACTTTCGGAATATCAATAATTTCCTTGTTAATTGATGCTGAGAGAAATTCATAATCATCTAAGAGTGGGTATCCGGCACCCGGAATAATAGACTTAGAAAAGTCAAATGATAGTTCTCTTTTGAAGGATTTAGGATTTAATCCAAACCCTTGAAAATTCTGTTTATCAATAATAATTTCTTCTGATACTAATATCAAATTATCATCTTGTATTCGGATATCGATATTATATACATCTACTACAATATCTTTTTGTATAAAGCTTGCAGAATATAATTGACAAAATGTCAATGACAGGCAGATTGTAAGGATAATTAATTTAATATTTACAGCTTTCATTATTACCTCCTTATGAAAAACATCAAGATAGCCTATAACACATTAAAAAGATTGTCAATGTATTTTTTGAAATGTAGTTTATATTTCATAGAGAGGTGTACATTGATATTGCGAAGTTAATTTTAAATCAGTTTTAGCTTGTAGGTAAGATAATGTATTTTCCATTTGTTTATAGGCGATTTGGGGTGTATTATTGATTTCACTTAGATGAGCTAAGAAGATTCTTTTGAGAGAGTCAGTAATGATGTTTTCAACAATTTCTGAGGCTTGAATGTTTGAAAGATGTCCCAATTTACTAAGTATTCTTTGTTTAAGATGCCATTCGTAAGGGCCATTCATTAGCATATCCACATCATGATTTGATTCTAATATGATAGTAGATGATTGTTTAAGATAGTTTTTTAAAAGATTGTGGGCGAAGCCAAGGTCAGTAGCTATAGTTAATTGTTTGTTATCATTATCGAAAGGATGAATTACAAAATTACAGCTATCAACAGCATCATGAGAAGATAAAAAAGGGTTTACTATTAGAGAGCCGATTTGTAAGGAAGAACCAATATCAAAAAAGTGAGGTTCAAAATGTATTTTGCCAATTTTTTTAGTTGCACAGTTGTATGTGTCCGGGGTTATAAAGATGGGAGCTTTAATTTTTCGGTGCAGTACCCCAGCTCCGCAAACGTGGTCGGTGTGTTCATGAGAAATAAATATTGCATCAATTTTAAGAGGGTCAAGTTGTAATTCAGTCATAAATTCAGAGAATTTTTTAAAGGAAATACCGGCATCTATTAAGATATGTGTATCATTATTCTTTACAAGTATGCAATTTCCTTTACTTCCGCTGGTTATAACACTTGTTTGAAACATAGTTAACCTATATAAATATATCTATTATTAAGTCTGTCATATTCAGTCCACTGAGCGTTAGGGTCATTTACTGCTTCAATCAATTGGTTGACACCGGTAGTTTGAGCATCCATATTATCAGCAAAGTGTAAAACAATAGCTTCTAACGTTTGCGGGATTTTTACAGCTCCTTTTTCCGGTTCACCGTGATGAGAAAGAATTAAATGTCTTATTTTCATAAGAGTTTTTATAGGAAAGAGGTTGATTTCGTGAGCCTTTTGACATAGAAAATAGTCGCCCATAGCGATATGCCCGAGCAATCTGCCTTCATCAGTAAATTCTATGCTGGGAAGGGTTGTATATTCAAAGATTTTGCCAAAATCATGAAGTAAAGCTCCTGCAATTAGTTCATCTCTTTTAACTGGGTAAAGTTTAGAAGCAAAATCGCAAATTTTAGCAACGGAGATTGTATGTTCTAATAGTCCACCAACATAATTATGATGCCATGATTTCGCTGCAGGGCATTGGTAAAATTTATCCCATAACTCTTTATCTTCAAAGATGTTTGTAAGCAAGGTTTTGATATGTTCATCTGAAATTGAATCGATTAATGCAAAAAATTCATCGGATAACATACTCATATCTTTTTTGGTTTGGGGAATAAAATCAGCAAATTCATATTCATTAGCTTCAGCTGTTCTGATTTTTTTTATATTGAGTTGAATTTGGTCTTTGTAATTTATTACGGTAGCTCTGATTTTAGCAACTTCACCTTCTTTAAACATATCCATTACAGCAAGGGCATTATTCCATACATTTCCGGTAATTGGTCCGGATTTGTCGGTAAATTCTACACGTATAAAGTGATCTTTTTTACCTTCTCGTAGTTCTTTTTTTAATACTAAAAGATAAGTGTCAATCTCTTGATTTACAAATTGATATATATCTTTAACTTCGATTCTTTCCATAGTGATTCCTTTCAAATTATGTAACATAAATAGGATTAGTATAAATCCAATTTAATGTATATCTGTTAATAATTAAATGATATGATCCAGTATATGATATTTTAAACATACCTTGTTTGTCATGTTTTTTTTGTAAATGTTTGTTATTGTGATATAAATGTACATCACTAATTTCCGGTAAATTAAAATATAAAAATAACTCCTTATTTTCTAATATAATACTATCGCCAAAAGTAGCAGAATTGGTTTCATTATCAGTAATAACTGCATAAAAATTATAAGGTGTTCCGTGTATATAATTAACTAAGTATGAGTTCCCTTGTATTAAGCATTTTATGATTTGTTGTTCTATGTTTTTTTTATCATATAAATCTTCGTAAATTAGGACGTTAGTTCTATGGTACTTTAAAAATCGTTTATATTTTGCAATAGAGATTTCTTTATTAAACAGGCGGATTTTTTTAAAGTTTGGATTACTATTTGTCCAGAATAAAGGATATTGAGTTAAATTTTTAGTTTTTCTCGGGGTAGTTGTATAAAAAATATGTTTATCTTGATTATGAAATTTAAATATATTTTCATCTGTGTTAAAGTTATGAACAGGTATAATTATTAAATCTTGTAAGTCAAATTTTTCAGTGCCATCCAATAACAAATAATCTAATTCTTGTTTTAATGCATAGTGAAGTGCATAATCTTGTTGCTTTTGACAGGTATTGTAAGTAGAAAAAAAACTACCGGTAAGTTCTATGAATCTTTTTTTTAGGATATTTTTCTTTTGCATTTATTTAACAAACAAGATTTTTTTTATCTGATTTTTAGAGTTGTTATTTTCATCATTCCAATTGATTTTTAAAAAATAGATACCGCTTGTTAATTGTTTGTGTTTATCTAAATTTTCAATTGTGATAGTGTTAATGTTGTTTGTTGAAGTTTTATTTAAGATATTAAGTTTATGGATTTTTTGTCCTTTAATGTTATACAGGAAGATATTCAAATCATTCAAGATTTGAGTATTTTTTATATTAAGAGATAGTTTTGAGTTTGTTTTAATGGGATTTGGATATGATTCAACCGGATTAGAAATATTTTCATCCGGATTAATCTCAGAGTCAAAGTTTAAGTTTTCAAGAGAAGTTATCTGATGATAGTAAATTTTTTTACTAAATTTGTCATAAATCCAAGTTAATATTGAAAGATCATTAAATTCGTTTTCGTCAATAAGTGATATACTATAAAATGGAAAATTTAAGTTTAACTCTTCTGTTTCTCCAAAATCAAGAGAGAGGGGAACACCTTCATACGGGTTAGTAATGAATTGTGATAATATTGTAAAGTTATTATCTTGAAATTGTCTATTTTGCAATATCGCAGCATTAAAAATCAAATCTCTTTTATTGGATGTTGTTTGATTATGATTTTGTAAAATATAAGTATCTTCATTTGTAATAGTAAAAAATATCTCTAAATTATTTTCAAGTATGGTAATTTCAAGTTCATTCCGGGATAAAAAGGTTTTATCAGCAGTAGAGAGAGATAGATTTTCAGTAAATGCATCAAGATAAGAATCATTGTATTGTGTAATATCTTTGTTTCCATTAAAATAAGTATGTTGAGTTCCGAGCTGTAAAAATTGAGTTGCTCTTTGATACGCACCCCAAGTATAAAGAGGGTCGATATTATTAGGAAAATAATAAATAATATCTTGATGGTCAGAGTTATATGTTTCATTTATGCTATGTATAATTGACAAGTTTGTGATTTCTCTTGTATCAGCAAAGATTTCAATAAGAGGTTTTTCTTTGATATTTCTGAAAACGTTAATATCTTTAATAATCTTTTGTTCGTATAGTGAGTTTTCATTAGGATTACAACCGGATTGGATTTTTATAGAATATTGAGCAAACAATTCCGGTAAAGTAAGCCCATCATAAGAATCAGTAATTGAAATAGTTTCTCCGATATTTAAAGATTGTGTGACATATATTGAATCACTAATATTAACATCGGCAGCTTCATTGAGTAATTGTATTTTAAAATATACATCATTAGCAGGTAGATTAGAATTATTTTTTAGTGTGAAAGTAGGCTTTATAATTTCTCCCGGATTTAAATATTCAGGTATATTAAATTCTTCAATGTTGATAACCATTAATGGTTTTGAAAAACTTCCTTTGAGATCTATCAAAAAATCTGCATAGTAACCTAAGTCTTTAAGACTGACAAAAATACCTTCAGTATCGTTATATTTGTCGTAATAAAAGCTATATTGACCGGTACCTTGAGATGCAGCCATAAATGGACCGGTTTCTGATGTTTGAAATTCAAATACAACCCAAGCTTTTTTTATATAATGTGAAGTATTGAAATCAATATTATTCCAACCGGGATTTAAAGTTAATAAATTAGTGCTATTGTGGTATAAAAGATTACCGGGATGATTGTCTGTGTCTTGATATAAATAAACTTTAACATTATCTATTGATAGTGGTGAATCATTAGTTTGAGGAAAATAAATTCTTGTCCCGGAAACTAAAAAGCTGTCGGATTCAGCATTAGTAATGATTTTTTTAATATCAAATTGTACACCCCAAAGATGAGTTCCATAAAAATGAAAGTCATCTGTATTTGTATGATATTGTAAAGTTTGTGTATCTTTTGCAGTTTCTTTGATGTTTTTTCTTGAACCATATTTGAAATCTATACTATGTATTGACCCATAACAAACAAGTAAAATTATTATCAATAAAATCTTTTTCATTTATATCTCCATCTTTAATTACCAATTAATATTCTAAACAAAATTTGTAAAGTATTTTTTGAAAAGCTAAGAATGAACAATTCAAATAGTAAAAACTTATAATAATATGTAATGTTACTTTTAAATAGATTTTAAGATAGTTTTTTGTATGTAATATAATGATGATTTACAAGGGAGCTCCAAGATGGAAAAAAGCATCTTGGAGGTCTCTATTAGTATTCTTATAGTTTAAAAGCATAAATGATTATGAAATATCAGATTAGAGATGTTTAACTGAATATATACCGATTAAGGCTTTAAGTGCAAGCCAGGAAGCTCGACAACATTGTTTAATTTAATTAAAAGCCTTTTGCATAATATAATAAACTAACTAAAATTTGAAATGATTCAGAATGATTAATGATTATTCGATGTGAATAATAAGATTTTACATTTTTCAAGAAAAAATTCTTTAATTCTTGACAAAAAACAGGTGGAACGCTGATATGACTTTAGAAAAGAAATCATTGGAGGAATAAATGGGTAAGTTATCCATCAAATCTGAAATAGGTAAATTAAAAAAAGTAATAGTGCATGAGCCGGGCACTGAGATAGAGATTATGACACCTCAGACATCTCAGAATTTGCTTTACGATGACATCTTAGACCTTGAAACTGCAATTAATGAACACAGAGAATTAACAGGAATCCTAAAATTACATTCACAAGTTTATGAAATAAATGATTTGTTAGAACAAACTCTTGCAGATCAGAATCAAAGAAAAGAATTACTTCTTAGTTTAATTAGTGAAGTTCAAGCTTCCGAACACTTGTTAGATAAATTAATGCCAATGTCAGCAAAAGATTTAGCTACGTCATTAATATTAGGTGTTGAACAACAAAAAGATACTTTAACAAAATTTTTATCTGAAAGAAAATATGCTTTACCTCCTTTACCAAATTTTGTATATACTCGTGATAGTGCAATTATAATAAATAATTATGTTTTAACCGGCTCAATGGCAAATCTTATTAGATCAGCTGAAGCAACAATTATGAGATATATTTTTACTCATCATAAAGATTTTTTATCAGATGGTTTTTATTTTAATGAAGTAAATGGATTTCATCATAATTCAAAGTTTGAGGGTGGTGATATCTTAGTTTTAAGAGAAGATGTTTTAGCTATTGGATTATCAGAAAGAACTACTTCTTATGCTATTGACCAATTAGTAGAGAAATTTAAAACAAAAGATCAAGTAAAACATATCTTTGTTGTTGTTTTACCTAAAGAACGTGCTATGATACATTTAGATATGATTTTTACTATGGTCGATAAACATTATGCTGTTACTCATGAACCTGTCTTATTGGGTGATATGAATCTTGGTGTTATCCATATAGATTTATCTGAAAAACTAAGTAAGATAAAAAATGTTCCTGATATTTTTACAGGATTAAAAACTGTTGGAATTGATTTAGAACCGGTTTTTTGTGGTGGTAAAGATAGATTAAGGCAGGATAGAGAACAATGGATGTGTGGTGCTAATTTCTTTACAATGGCTCCCGGAAAAGTTATTGGTTATGGTAGAAATACAAAAACATTTGAAGAATTGGAAAAAGTAGCAAATATGCCAAGATTAGAAGCCTCTGATATCTTAAGTGGCAAGATTAATCTTAAAGATTACGATAGATATGCTGTCGCTATTCAAGGAGCTGAACTGTCAAGAGGTGGTGGTGGTGCTCGGTGTATGACTATGCCGGTGCAAAGAGAAGATGTTACTTTTGATTAATTATTTAATATTGAGCTAATAATGAGTTTAGTTGTACTAATAACCGGTGCAAATGGTTTTATCGGGGCAAATTTAACTTCATATTTATTAAAAAAGAATTATGAAGTTATTGCTTTGGTCCGACCGGGTGCTAATTTAAATTTGTTATCAACTTTATGTAATAAAAATGATAAATTGAATTTAGTATATACAGATTATCAAGATAGTAATGAATTAAAACAGATTTTTGCAAAGAGTAACATAATTATACATTTAGCTGCAAAAACAACCGGACCGAGTTTTGAAGATTTATATATTTCAAATGTTGAATTATGCAAGAAATTTATAAATATATTAAATAGTCTTAATAAGGATATACATTTTATTTTTTTATCTTCTCAAGCTGTTTCAGGTGTTTCTGAGAAAAATATTCCCAAAAAGGAATCTGATGATCCTAAACCCTTGACATGGTACGGTAAAACTAAACTTTTATCTGAAAATTATATCAAAGAACAGTTGAAAAATAAGTGGACAATTATCAGACCGGCATCAGTTTATGGAAGAGGAGATGCAGATTTTTTTCATTACTTTAAAATGATTGAGTATGGAATTACTTTGATACCAAATGAGGCTGATGATATTTATAAGTCCGTTTTTAGTCACATATATATTGATGAATTAACTGAACTTATTGAAAAATGTATCCATAATCCAATTGTTTATTATGAGTTATTAAATGTCGCAAATCCATTTATTTGTTCCACAGAACATTTTTTGAGAATTATATCAAGTGCAATAAAAGAGGTTAATCAGAATAATTTAACTCAATATAAATCAAAACATTGTCTTAAAAATTTCAAAAAATACATTAAGATTCATTTTACAATAGATATACCTAATATTATAACTATAGGGGTTGCATTTATTTCCGAGATAATTTGGAAAATAAACAAATGTCTTGGAGTTAAAAGTAAATTTCCGATACTAAATCGTCAAAAACTAATCGAAATCAAGCAGTCAAGTTGGTTACTTGATACTACTAAGATACAGAATTTGTTATTATTCAATCCTGAAAATAAACTTTTTGACAATCTAAAAGAAACCTATATATGGTACAAAGAAAATTACTATTTATAATAATTGTTATCTTTGCTTTGATGATACCTTTATCGCTTTACGCAACTGATGAAGTAAATAATAATCTTGAAATTACTGATTCTATATATATTGATAATAATGCCGTATTTGATAGTCTTTCAATAGAAACTGACAGCTTGTTAACTGATTCTACTTCAACTGTTATTATTGATGGTGAAGATTTCGATGATGATAAGAAGAAGAAAGAAATACCTGCACCAAAATATTACGAGTTATTAGATTTTTGTTCCTCTGAATTAGATGATAAGTTAAAGTTAAAATCAGAAAAGTTAGATTATTATATTGACGATTTTAGCGATTCTTTACAAAATAAACTTTCGTTTAATTCTCATAATTTTGATTTATTGTTTTTTGATAACTTTTTGATTGAGGATTATGTCATATCTAATAATGTTCTCGCAACACATTTTTTAAAAGATAAATTAAGCAATTATGGAAAAATAACAGGCAATCAATTTTATCATATTGATTATCCATATAATGTTGCTTTAACTAGAACTTACGCAGGATTGGGAGAATATGATAATAATTTTGCACATATTTCTTTTAGGAAAAATCATTCTTTATCTGTAGATAATTTACAAATCCGAGCAGATTTTAGAGCAAGAGATAGGCTATATAAAAATTATAACCATAAAGAAGCTGACGGTTATTTAAATCTTAATTATCAATTTAATGATTTTATATTAAATACTAATGTTATTATGAGTAATAGAGATTTACTTTCCGGTGATTATTATACAAGCAATATCTTTTTGACTGATAATGACAGAATAAATGATAAGTGGGAATTTTATCAGTATGGATTGGCTTGGAAATTTTTAAAGCTTAGTTATATTAGTAATGATCAAGATATTAAAGCTATGAACTTAGATAATGAATTTCAATCTAAAACACAATCAGCTGTATTAAGTATTAATGTAGGTGATTCTCATAATAATTTAAAAGCAAACATTCAAAAAGATTATGTTAAGATTAATAATCAAACCGAGTTTAATCAAAATGTTTTTAGTTTACAACACCATAATCAAATAGCTGATTTTAAATTTGAAGGTAATTACATAGGATTGAATAATTTAAAAGATTTAGATATTAGTTTTAAATCAGCTTATTCATTAACAAATCATATTGATTTCATTTCAAAACTTGAATATCAAGATAAATTAGATAAATATATTGATTACAACGTATATAATTCTCAAGAAAGATTATTAACAGGTGGTTTTGTTTATAAAAGAGATAATTTTAACTTGTGTTTTCTATCAGGTCAAAAAGAAATTTATCAAGAAAATATCATAAATGAATTATCTGAAAACGTCTTTACCCTAAATGCTTATGTGTCAAAAAGATTTGCGATTAATAATTACTATTTGAATATATCTAACGAGTATAATTATGATAAAATTCGTAAATCTTTTGTACTATTGCCGGAATACTCAAATACAAGTGATATTTCAATTTTACTTCCATTGAAGAACGATAATAGTATTGCTTTAGGTTCAAAAATATATTTGGTGGCTGACGTGTTAGATGAAAGATTTGCCTTGAGGCATTCAGAGCCCTTAGTTGATATTTATGTAAATATTGGGATATCCAAATTATTTAATTTTCAAGTCCAACTAAATAATGTTGTAAGAAACACATATTTTGGAGATAAAACACTAAATGATTTTAGTTTCACAACTCATATAGTTTGGTATTTTATAAATTAAGGAGTAGTTATGAAAAAAAGTTTATTAATATGTATTTTATTGATGTCTTTATCATTATGTTTTGCTAATGTATATAAGTTAACTGATTTAGTTAATCACGCTATTCAAAATTCGAGTACTATGCGAAAATCAAATACTAATCTTGAAAATGTAAAGGATTCTCATAGTCAGTATTTGTTTGATATTTTACCTAATGCCACATATAATGCCTCATATAATCATCCGAGTTCAATTGATTATTATTCTTCGTTTAACATTGGCAAATCTATTTCTTTAAATGAACCGGTCTATTTTAATATACGAAGAAGCAGTCTTGACAAAAAGATTGCTGAACTGAATCATCAAAATCAAATGAAAAAAGTAGCTTATGATGTCTTAAATGCCTACATTGACATTATCCAAACACAAAAGAATATCGAGATTTCCCAAAAGAATATAGATTTACAAAGAAGAATATATAATCAAGTAATGATTCAATTTCAAAATGATAGAAAAACTATCTATGATATTCAGCAAAGTCAAGTTGATACATTGGATTCGTATATTGCCCTCAAGGATTTAAAAAATTCTTACCGTAAACAAAGAGAAAATCTTTTCTTTATGATAAATATGGAAGATGAAGGCTTCCCGCTTGATTCTTATGAGTTTGAGATCATTGAACAGAATGCTGAATTTGAAGATAATCTGTCTATTCAGGCAAATCAGCTTTCATTAAAACGTTCAAAACTTTCTTTAACCCAGCAATATTTAGATTTATTTCCTAATCTCTCTTTAAATTATAATTGGCAAACTTCCACAAATGATAATTCAATGCCGGAATTATTTGATGTTGATAATTACAAAGATTCATATACATTTTCTGTTAATTTATCTTATCCTTTGTTTAATTTTTCTGATACAGGCTTTAGTTACAGAATAGCAAAAAGAAACATAACTACAGATAAAATTGACTTGGAAGACACAATAAACGAAACTAAAAAGAATTTGAATCAAACTATTTTAGACTGGGAAATGATTTATCAGACATATTCTCTCTACGAACAAAAACATCAATTAACTCAAGCAAATTTAGATATTGCTGAAGAACGATTTGCTTTAGGTTTAATCAGTTCCCTTGACCTTGATAAAGCACGCATTCAATATCTTGAATCTGAAGTTCAATTAGTCAATCGTTATTATACTTTAATTAAAAAACAAGAAGAAATTAATTATTTAAAATCTAACAAATTGTTAGGTTTATGGTAAAAATCAATATTTAAAAGTTGAGGTAAAAATGAAGAAATCTATAATTATCGTATTGGTCATAATTGCAATTATATCAGCTTTTTATTTTTTTAAGAAAGATAAAAATGTTGTTAAGTCTATTAATATTCCAAAAGTTCCTGTTACAAAAGGAGAAATTAGTATTAAGATTGAAGAAACCGGAGAAATTCAACCACAATCTATAGTGACTATTAAGTCAAAAGTTTCCGGTAAGGTTGTAAAGCTTTATGTTGATGAAAATGATTATGTTGAAAATGGTGACTTAATTGCTGATATTGAACCGGATTATAATCAAGCAAGAACCATTGCTAACGTAAGAAATGAAGTCAGAAGAGCAGAAATCTCATACAAAAATGCTCAGAAAGATTTAGAAGAAGCTCAAGTACTATTTGAAAAACAATTTATTTCTTCAGATGAACTTGAAACTGCTTCTGATAATGTTGAAAAAGCTCGACTTGATTTAGACTTAGCTAATCAGCAATTTGCATTGATTGAAGATATAGAAACTATAGACAATGTTTCAAGAGTTTATTCTACTACTTCAGGTACTGTTATTGAACGTTTAATAGAAGTTGGTGAAATGGTTCAATCAAGTACAAGCTCTTATAGTGAGGGAACAATTCTCTTTAAGGTAGCAGACTTAAATGAAATGATAGTTAAGACTTCAATTAATGAGGTAGATATATCTAAGTTACCTGATAATAAACAAGATGATTCATCAGTAAATATTCGAATAGATGCTTTTCCTTATGATAATTTTACAGGCAAAATTTCAAAAGTTGGTGCTCAAGCTAAAACTGAAAATAATGTAAAAGTATTTCCTGTTGAGATTGAAATTTTACAAAAGGATAATAGGCTCAGACCGGGTTTATCAGCTAATGTCAGCATTATCGGTGAAACAAGAAAAGATATTTTAACGATACCAATCAGAGCAATTTTTAGTGATAATTCAGGTAATGATATTGTTTATAAGGTCGTTAACGATACTATAGGATCATCAGTATTAATTAGAACAGGTATTAACGATTTACAAAAAGTTGAGATACTTGAGGGTTTAACTGATAAAGATTTTGTATCTCTAAAAGAACCATAAAAAAAAGGCTGATTAATATCAGCCTTAATCTTCAAAGTAGTAATTTAAAAAAAATGGATTTCTCTCATTTCTCTTCTCATTCTGATTAAGAAATGTTTCCAATTGTCAAGAGATTCAAAGATTTTTTCTTGTTCTTCTTGTGGTAGAGAGTTAATAAGTTCTTCTAATAATTTAATATTTCTTTCTCGATATCTATTAGCATTTTCAATACCTTTTTGAGTGATTTGAGCAAAATATACTCTTCTATCTTCTTCAGAAGGTAATCTTTTGATGTAATCTTTTCCGATAAGACTATCCATTAGATGAGTAATTCTACTGTGTGAAACATTCATATATTGAGCAATTTCTTTCATACTTAAAGGTCTATTTTCAACTAAAAGAAATTGTAATAAGTTACATTCTACTCTACCGAGTTTATGACATTGTTGATGTGTAAATTCAAAATGAGTTAATATATTATGTATACTTGTCGTAGCTTCATAAAATTTTTTTCCTGTGTCGTTCTTCATTTTTGCCTCCAGATTATTTTAATAATTCTTCTAAATGTTTGATATATTCATTGACTCCGCCCGGCTTATAGCCTGTTTTGTTTATCACTTCTTGATTTTTGTCAATGAGTACTATGGTAGGATATCCTTTAATTTGATATTTTTTTTGTAAAGATTGATTTTGTTTTATTAATTCTTCTGTTTGTTTAATATTTTGTGGAAAGTCTGCTTTGAAAAGAATTAAATTATCTTTAGCGTATTTGACAAATTCTTCCTTGCTGAATACTTCTTCTTTTAGCTTAAAACACCATCTACACCAATCACTACCTGTAAAATTTATAAGTATTGGTTTTCCTGTTGATTCTGATAATTTTAATGCATAATTAAAGTCTTCTGTCCATAACTCTTCAGCATTTAAAGATAAATTTGAAAAAATTACCACTGCAAGTGTTAATGATATGATCAATAATTTAACTAATCTCATTTAATTTTGTCTCCGTTTAAAATTATTTCGCTTGTAATAGGGAAGGCTTTCTTTAAGATAGCTGAAACACCACAATACTTATCTTCAGATAAAGAAACAGCTTTGATGATGTTTTTGCTGTTTAAATCTTCACCTTCGAACAAATAAGTGATATGTGCTTTTGTATACACTATTGGGTGTTCGTTATTTAACTCAGCATCAACTTTTATTTTGAAAGTAAAATCTGTATGTTTCATTTTTTCAAGCATTGATACAATATCCATACTTGAACAACCTGCTAAGGCACTTAGCAATAATGCTTTTGGTCGTGGACCTAAATCTTTACCACCAAATTCTTCAGAACCATCAATTTCAAACGTATGACCATCTTGACTTACACTAAAATTGAGCCCTTTATTCCAGATTAATTCTACACTATGCATTTCTA
>JALNXV010000036.1 GCA_023230175.1 Candidatus Cloacimonadota bacterium | reverse complement strand
TGTTAGTAAATAATTATAATTTATTCTGTATATGAACAGAAATTAAGCTCGAAATTTTTTATGACCTACAGGAGACCTACAGGATGAAAAAAAAGCATCCTGTAGGTCTCCTGTAGGTCAGAGGGAAATAAGTGAAAAAATTAGAGTGAAAAATAAAAAAAAGCCGGTCATAAACCGGCTATCAAAAAAGTTTTAATTTAATTATTTTACTAATACAGCTTTTTTGATTTGAATTGAATTAGTCGTTTGAAGCTTAATAAAATATATACCGCTTGCTGATTTGTTATTATTCTCATTAGTTCCATTCCAAGTAACACTATGATTTCCTGAATTTAAACGAGAATTATTTAAAGTTTTTATTATTTGTCCCTTGACATTATATATAGAAAGATTAACAAATTCATCGTTTTTTAGTTCAAATGAAATTGTTGTAGATGGGTTAAAGGGATTTGGGTAAATATTATTTAATTTAGCAGAGGTAGGCATTGAAATAGTAGAATCATTGATGGTAGTAGATGTGCTTTCCCATATAAAAGAAGGATATGAATTATTTATTTCAGTATTGATTTGCCAAGTAGTAATAAAATCCCAACCTGCTTCTGTATATGTAGTCTGAGTTTTCATTTCTTGTGTAGTTTTACCAAAAGTATCGTTAATTGTTCCGTCTGAGTTATCGCCAATACCGTCAAGGGTGCAGATTTCACTATCCCAGAAGGAATTATTAATAGTTCCTGCATCGTTGCAACCAACTAATACACCTGCAAGATCACCTTCGCTAACAATAGCCGCTGCATAGCAATTAGAAATATCTCCGGCATCATTATAACCGGTAATGCCACCTAAGGCTTCAATCCCTGTTATATTTCCAATGAAATAAGAATTTGAAATTGTTGAAGCAAAATTATAACCGGTTATGCCTCCTACAAATGCTTCTCCGGTGATATTACCCTTTACAAAACAATTTGTAACACTTGTTGATTCATCCATTTCTCCTACTAATCCTGAAGGTCCATAAGAAGCAGTAACTTCAACATTATCAAGTCCAAGATTTGATATTTGGGCTCCGTTTGTACAACCAAAAAAACCAATCATATCTTCTAATGGACGATTAATAAATAGATTACTTATGATATGATTTTGTCCATCATAACTTCCGGTAAATGAATGACTTTCGCTTAATGAACCCCAACCAATAGAGCTCCAACCTTGATTTTCATCCCATGTATTAATTTCAGACGGGAAAGAAATATCTGTTGTTTGTACATAGAAACATTCCATTTTTGTGTCATAAGATGTATCTCTTACAGAAATCCAATAAAGATTTTCCCAAGATGAGATTTGATATGGGTTTTCTTCAGTTCCTTCACCTAAAGGCTGAATTGCTTCTTGTGCTGTTAGGAATAATAATGATGCGGTCAAGATAATTAATAATAAAAATTTTTTCATAATATACTCACTTTAATTTACTCTGTTATTATAACAGGCAAGACAAAGTTTACACTTTAATAATTAGTGTCAACAAAAATATTAAAATCAGTTTTTTTAAAATACTTAAATCTTTACATATTTTATTATAAATCTGTAGATTAACTCTATTTTAATATGAATATTAGAATAGATTCATATTTAATCATTATATGGTCATTAAGCTAATATGTAAGAGTAAAATATGATTGTTAAATCCAATAAAATAGGCTATTAATAATATCAAACATCGTTTTAAAAGATTCCGGTTTATGGGAAGTTTATTGATTGATGTTTTTGTAATTAAAGAAGTTTTGGTTGCAAGCAGGATATCGTACTTTATTACTATTTAACAGATTTTTAAAGGGGAAAAGAGATTTTTTATAAAAAAATGAAAAAAAGCTTGACTAAATCAAGCAAATGATTTTTTTATATTAAAAATTATAGTGTGCCTTTAATCGTACCCGGTGAGGTAGAAAGGATGGATATTATGAAGTATAATACTTCTTAAGGTTCCTCTAAATAGTTTGAATAAAATAAAAATTATTGGAGGATAAATGATAGAAAGTTTTAATTTATTAGGTCGTAATATGTATGACCTTGATGATTATACAGCAGAAGAATTAAACGCAATTCTTGATGCAACAGTAGTTATGAAAGAAATTAATCAACGTGATTATAAGAAATTACCTACTCTTAAAGGTAAAACTGTATGTACTTTATTTATTGAAAACAGTACTAGGACTAAGATTTCATTTGAGCTTGCAGCAAGTAGATTATCTGCTGATTTGATTAGTTTTCAAGCATCAACTTCTTCTTTACAAAAAGGCGAAAGCTTACAAGATACTGTTGAAACACTCAATGCTATGGGTGTCGATTTATATATTATCAGGCATAGTTCGCCGGGTAGTCCACACCTTGTTCATAAATATAGCAATAAACCGGTAGTAAATGGGGGAGATGGTCGTCATGCTCATCCTACTCAAGCATTACTTGATATGTATTCTATTAAAGAAAAGCTAGGAACTCTAAATGGGCTTAAAGTAGTGATTGTTGGTGATATTACAAATAGTAGAGTTGTACGTTCTAATCTTATTGGGATGAAGAAATTAGGTGCTGAAGTAACAATTTGCGGTCCAAGAACATTAGTTCCGGGATATATGGATGAAATCTATGGATGTAAGGTAGAATATGATCTAAAAACTGCCTTAAAAGATGCTGATGTAGTAATGGGTTTAAGGATGCAACTTGAACGCCAAACAGAAGGTTTATTTCCAAGTTTAGAAGAATATTCAAAACATTATAATATATGTCGTGAAACAATGAAATGGGCTAAAAAAGATGCTCTTGTAATGCATCCCGGACCTATGAATAGAGGAATTGAAATATTACCTGAGATTGCTGAAAGTCCTCAAAGTGTCATTATTGAACAAGTTGCTAACGGAGTTGCTGTGAGAATGGCTTTATTGTTTTTAATTCTCGGTGGAAAGATGTAGAGGTAAAGATGAAAATATTAATAAAAAATGGAATGATTTATCATAACAAAAGCTTTATAAAAAAAGATATACTTATTGATAACGAAAAAATATCAGAGATAAAAGATAATATCATAGAAAATGATGTTTATCCAGATAAAATAATAGATGCTCAAGATAAGCATATTTTCCCGGGATTTGTTGATTTACATTGTCATTTGCGAGAACCGGGACAAACACATAAGGAAGATATTTACACAGGTACCAGAGCTGCCGCTAAAGGTGGTTTTACAACGATTTGTGCGATGCCAAATACTTATCCGGTTATAGATAATATTGCCTCTGTAGAATTTGTTCAACGTAAAGCAAAAGATATTGGTCTTTGCAAAGTTAAAGTGATAGGTGCTTCATCTAAAAAAATTGAAGGAAAAGAGATTTCAGAAATTGCTACAATGAAAGAAGGCGGAATTATAGCTGTTTCTGACGATGGAGCTTGTGTTCAGAATGCTAAACTTCAACAAAATATTATGAAGTATGCTCGTAATTTTGATTTACCTGTAATAATCCACGCTGAAGATTATAATTTAGCCGGTAAAGGTCAAGTACATGGTGGTAAAATAGCTACAAGATTAGGTTTATCCGGTATTCCCGGGGTTGCTGAAGAATTAATAATTGCAAGGGATTTGATGCTTGCAGAATTGACTAAATGCCAAATACATATAGCTCATCTTTCTACTGCTAAGTCAGTACAACTTGTAAGAGAAGCTAAAGCAAATGGTATTCAAGTTACTTCTGAAGTCACTCCTCATCATTTAATCTTTAACGAGGATTGCTTAGTAACATTTGATACAAATTATAAATGTAAACCACCTATTCGTTCAGAAAAAGATAGGCAAGCTTTATTAGATGGTCTTATTGACGGTACTATTGATTTGATTGCAACTGATCATGCACCTCATTCTGACTATGAAAAAGAAAAAGAATTTGATTTTGCTCCCTTTGGCATTAATGGATTTGAAACTGCCTTTGCTTCATTATATACAGAACTTGTTTTAAATGGAAGCTTGAGTTTAGAAATGTTAATTGAAAAAATGGCTGTTGCTCCTTCTCAATGGCTCAGATTAAAATCAGGGATCGTTGATATTGATAAACCTGCAGATTTAGTGATTGTAGATTTAAATGCTGACATTAACTTTACTTATGATAATATGTTATCTAAATCTAAAAATACACCTTATCTTAATAAATCTCTAAAAGCTAAAGTATCTACCACTATTTGTGACGGAAAAATAACTTTTGAATTATGATAAGCTGGCAGTTGATTGATTATTAAGTCAACTGCCAGCATTTATTTGTGAGTAGATACTTACAATGCAAAAAAAATAACTAAATTTAAGGATGTATAATGAAAACATTTGATACTGTTGTGGTTTCTAATTTAAAGGCTATTTACAACGGTTTTGAATCGGATAAATTTTTCTTTTTAAAAGTAGAAATAAATGATAATAACTTTGAGAATAAGTATGGTTTACCCGGACAATTTTATGAAATTAAATTAGATAATGGAAAAAATTTTGCTTTAAGAAAACCCATAAGTATTTATGATATAGTAGAAATAGAACCTGAAAGAACCCAAATAGTATTTTTAATCAAGATTGTAGGTGACGGTACTGAATCATTATCAAGCTTAAATCAAGGAGATATGCTTAATCTTTTAGGACCTTTAGGGAATAGCTTTGCAATTGAAAATTATAAAAAATATCTTTTTATAACAGGTGGGTGTGGTTATGCACCTCTATTTTATTTTAAAAAATCATTATTAAAACAAACTATATTTCAACAACCTGAGATAAAATGGATACACGGGGGACGAGATAAAAATGAAATTTTTAATAGTGATGTAATATGTACAGATGATGGTTCTATTGGATATAAAGGCAATGTAATCCCACAACTTATAGATTTTATTCAAAATTATGAATCAAAATTTGATTTAAAAGATTTAAAGATTATATCTTGCGGACCTAAACCTATGTTAAAAGCTGTCACCCAATTTTGTATACAAAAAAATATAAAAATTGATGTTTCTCTTGAAGAATATATGGCTTGCGGAGTAGGAGTTTGCTATGGATGTACAGTAAAAACTAAACAAATGATTAATAATGTTCAACATATATCATATCAAAGAGTTTGCAAAGACGGTCCGGTATTTGACGGATATAGTATTATTTGGGATGATGAGGATTAAGAGATTTTATGAATAACTATTTAAAAACAAAATTAGGCAAATTAGAACTAAATAATCCGGTAACTGTGGCATCAGGTACTTTTTCTTATGAATATAATGAAATTTATGATATTAGTCTGTTAGGTGCTATAATAACAAAAACTATTACTCCTCAAAGAAAAATAGGAAATCCAACACCTCGTCTTGTTGAAACACAAGCCGGTTTATTGAATTCAATAGGTCTACAAAATCCCGGTATAAATGATTTTTTAAAATCTGAAATAATAAAGTATGAACATATTAAGTGTCCCTTGATAATAAGTTTTTCCGCTTCAACCATAGATGAATTTATTCAAATGTTAAAAACATTAGAAAATTATTCGCTATTGGATAATAGCGTAAAAATCAGTGGTTATGAGGTTAATGTTTCTTGTCCTAATGTTGAAAATGAAGGCTTAGCTTTTGGTGTAGATGCAAAAACAGTATTTAACTTGACTAATAAACTTTCTCAGCTTACTCAAAAAGAGTTAATAATAAAATTAAGCCCTAATGTAACAGATATTACTCAAATTGCAAAAGCTGCTGAAGATGGAGGAGCAACTTCTTTATCTTTAATTAATACATTATTAGGTATGTCTATTGACTGGCAAACAGGAGTTTCTCATATAAAGAAAGGGATAGCCGGATATAGTGGTCCGGCAATTAAACCTGTTGCCTTAGGATGTGTTTATAGAGTTGCTAATAAAGTAAAAATACCTCTATTAGCAATGGGTGGTGTATCAACATATAAAGACGTAATTGAATTTATTTATGCAGGTGCTAGTGCTGTCGCAATTGGAACTGCTCAATTTCCTGAACCAGATTTACCGTATGAAATTATTAATAACTTAAATGAGTTTTGTGAAATTTATAATCATAACTTATTGAAATTAAAAGGGAAAGTAAGATTTTAAAAAATATTTAAAAAAAAAGCTTTACAAAAATAATTCCTCGTTGCTAAATTTGCAATAAGGAATATTTATGAGTTACAATAATGTTTTTTACGAAGATGATAAGACAAAAAGTTTAGTTGAAACTTTTGTAAAACAAATTTTAGCTAAAAATAGTGATTTGAATAAATCACTGCCGGAGATTTATTTTTGTTTTTCCGGTAATTATAACAATCATTTATTTAAATATATAATCAGAATAATTTATGATATCAATATTCATTGTTATTGTTTAGAATTACAAATAGGAGATTCACATCGGTTTAATTTGACTGATGACGGTGTTGAAGCACTTTTTTATTATATCATTTATAATGATAATAAAGAGAGAAAAAAAATAAACAAATTTGATTTAATAAATTTACAAAATGATATTCTTAAGCCAAATTTAGATTTTGATTATCTACTAAAATTAACATTAACTTACTTAAGAACAAATACTTTTGCTTTTATTAATAAAACCTTGCTCACTTTTGAATATATAACAGATGAGAATTTTCAAAATGATATTGAGCAATTGTTCCATTATCATATAGATAAAGAATATATCACTTTGACAAACATCCTACAATTACAAGGAAGTAAAGAAATCAAAAGTAAAATTTTTAATGTTCTATTTGTTGAATTTACCGATAATGAATGTGTATTGATTATAAATTCATTAATAGATTTTTCAAGGGAGAAAAATTTAAATACTATTAAATTGATTTTGTTTCTATTGTATGAAAAATTTAAACGCATCGAAGAAAAATCACACAAGTCTGCTTTAAAAGACAGAATTTTTAAGATTATTGAAGATTTTCCTCTGGGTATATCCATTGAAGAAGAGAAAAAGCAAGTAACTCATTATTGTAATAAGAAATTTAGAGATAATCAGTTAAGTAATCTTTTTCAGAGCTTTAAAAGTAATGAGTATAATTTAAAACTTGATAATAATCAAAATTATAAAATAAAAGTTTTCACTGATAATTTTGAACAATCTAAGCTTGAAAAACAATGGGATAATGATATTCAAGAATTTGATAATATATTTGAAATTTTGCCAATCCCAATTTGTATTATTGATGAAGCTTATGAAATTATTCAATATAATAAGTTTTTTGAAGAACTTTTTATTAAGATATTTAGCAAATTTAATCGGTTTATTATAATGAAGAATCAGATTAAGATATATCTTTCTAACTGGAAAACAAGAATAGTAGAGTGCTTTTCTGATGAATATTCCGAGTCTTTGGATTTATTTAAAGCAAATAATGAAGATTATTGCTTCTTCACAAAATTTAACCTTATTAAATCTGATACTAACAAAGTAATAATCTCAATGTCAGATTTATCAGAATTCGTTAAACTTTCTAATAGAATGAAACTTATTGAGAAACAATACTCAGAATTAATTGGTTTATTACCAATGAGTTGTGTATTAATAGTTGATAATGATTATAAAATAAAAATAGCACTTGGGAGTGAACTTCCCAATATTTTTTTAAATAGCAATTCCTCAATCAATATCTTACCTGAATATCTGATAAATAAAAATATATATAATTATTTTGATGATGCAAGTCGCTGCTTTTTAAGAGAACATTTAACCAAAACATTCAAGGAAGGATTTTGTAATCAAGAACATTTTATAAGGAATAATTATTACTCAATCAATACAAGAAAAGTCAGTAATTATTTTTACGATAATAATGAATCAAGTTCTGTTTATATTATTGTTTTTCATAACATTACAGAAAAAAAATTATTATTGGATAAAATCACAGATTCAGAAAAAAAACTAAATGCATTTTATCAAAATTCTGCAGTTGGAATGTTTAAGGTTTCACCGGAAGGTAATATAATTAAATGTAATCCCGCATTCTGTTTAATGTTAAAATTACCTTATGATTATAATTTGACAAGACTTAATCTTTTCAAAGATGTTCATTTATCAAATTCATTTTTACTTGAAAAAGATTTAAGCGCTGTAGATAATATTTTGTCAAACAAAAATATAGAAAATCCAATGCATTCGATTGATTTTAATCGTTTATATTTGCGAAATGATAAACAAGTTATTTACGTTATAGAAAATTTAAGACCTGTTTATACAGAAGCAAAACAGATTGAATATTATGAAGGTACAGTTATTAATATGACTGAAATTATCAATGCTAAAAATTTATCTAAAGAAAATGAACTTAAATATAAGTTACTTGCTGATAATCAAAATGATATAATTTTAACTGTTGATAAAGATTTTAATCTAACATATTGTAGTCCGGCAATTGAGAAGATTTTAAATATTAGTATTGAGGAAATATTAAATGTAGAGTTGTTTGACTTGATAGATATTGATTGTATTGAGCAGTTACAACTTATGTTTAATGATTTGTTTGTAAATCATTTACCGAATGATAATCAAGCCAATGGAGATTTTGCTGATAAACTTAGTATGCTTTTTGATATAATTCCACATCATACATTTGAGTTATGTCTATTAAGTAAAAGTTATCAAAAAATATGGACGGAAGTTACTATATCGAAGCTTTTAACCGAAAATAATATTGGCATTGGGTATCTATTGGTAATTAAAGATATCAATGACAAAGTCTTAATGAAAGACAAATTATCAAAATTTGAAGATAAATATCATAATGTTTTTGATCATTCTCCTGTTGGTATAATAATTATTAATTCTAAGGGTATTATTATTGATCATAATTCTGCAATTTTACGACTTCTCAAGACAGATTCATTAGAAAACAAACATATATCTACTTTAAACATATCAAAAAGACAAACATCATTTATTGTTGGTAGCTTATTGAAATATAAACGATTAGTAAATTATGAGATTGAATATGAATTGATTAATTATAATAGTAAAAAAATGGATAAGGTTATATATCTAAGATTAAATTGTGGAGCATTTAATGAAACTATATCCAATAATAATGAAATACTTTATTTTATCTTAGCAGAAGACATTTCTAAAGAAACTTATTATAGGAAAAACATTGAAAATAATTTAAAAGAAAAAGAATTATTATTGCAAGAGATTCATCATAGAGTAAAAAATAATTTACAAATAGTATGTAGTATGCTTTTTTTAGAAGCAAATAAATCTAAAAATAAAAAAGTGATTAAAACTTTAGAAGAATCATATAATCGAATAAGATCTATGGCTATGATTCACGAAAAATTATATAGTGAAAAGTCTTTTGATTATATAAATATCAAAAGATATATAACAGATCTTAGTAATTATTTAATTAAATCATTAGCTCGAGATACTTTAAAACTTGAAATATATTATTTTATTGAAGATATAAGTCTTTCAATTAGTCAAGCAATCTCTTGTGGATTAATCATTAATGAGTTACTTTCAAATTCTATAAAATATGCTTTTAATGACATTGGTAGTTTTAACCAAAATAAGCAAAATCAAGTAAATCCTAGAATTACTATATCATTAGAACAAACTGGTGAAAATGTTGTATTAACAGTTCAAGATAACGGAAAAAAGAAATCTTCAAATTTTAATCCGTTTAATAAAAAAACATTAGGATTACATTTAGTAAAAACTTTAACACAGCAATTACACGGAAAACTTAAATGGGTACATAATCATGGTTTAGTATTTAAAATATGTTTTCCATTAGAACCAAGCTTAAAGGGGGGAAATCTTGAAAAAGAAACGAATCTTAATAATAGAAGATGAATTAATCATCGCTGAAGAGATTGCAATTAGATTAAAGAGAAAAGGTTATTCTGTGGTAGGTATTTGCGATAATGCAGAACTAGCTATTGAAATAATAAAGAAAAAGATACCGGATTTAGTTTTATTAGATATTACTTTACGAGGGAAAATGGATGGGATAGAGCTTTCAGCATTAATAAAAAATAATCATAATATACCCGTAATTTTCATTACTGCAAATAACGATAATGCAACATTTGAAAAAGCTGTTATCACTGAGCCATTTGCTTATATAACAAAACCTATTGATGACAATGTATTAGTTAATTCTATTGAAATAGCTTTATATAAAGCTATAATTGATAATGAAAGAAATCTCTTGATTATGAATTTGAAAAAAGCACTTGAAGAAAATTCAAATTTAAAAAAAATACTGCCTATTTGTGCTTGTTGTAAGAAAATTAGAGATAATCAAGGTAACTGGTATCAGCTTGAAGAATATATTGCAAAGGTTTCTAATATTAATTTTACTCATTCAATATGTGATGAATGCTTAAAAAATTATTATCCTGAGTTATCTAAGAAATAAATAAACGTTAAAACAATAAAGTACAGTCAATTGACTGTACTTATAATAATAGTTAAAGGTTAGAAATCAAGTCTTAATTGTGTTCCTGCGTATAGCATTGAACCTTCTTTATTGCCATTTTTATCTTTCATTTTATCAATTAAACCAATTTCCGGTATTAATTTTAACTTATCAATTTTTATATTTGTTTGTATATAAAATGCCATTTGAGCATCATCTTTTTGATAATATTCGTTTGATGAGGTTGCATAACCAATACCGGTATCAATTGTTATACCGGGATGCAATTTATAAGCAAATTGCAAAAAACCGCTTAAAGTAGATGTATCTTCTGTCTTATCTTGTTCAGCAACAGCAAGGTTTGCGGGGCCTTTATAACCCATATTACCGGTATTTATGCCATAGTTAAGTTGACCTCTTAATAATAATGGATTGACTTTATATTCAATAGTGTTTGATAATAATAATGAACGAGTTGCGTAATCAAATTTATGATAGTCTTCATTATAGTTAACTTGCTGAAAAACGAAAGTAGGTAAAATTTTTAGATTATCAATTTTTAAGTTATACCCAACATTAATTCTTGGTAGTAACTCATCAATCTGAAGATTATCTAATTTTCTATGATCAACGAATTTTGGCTTGATTAAAGATAAATAAAATCCATTATTAAATTCAAGTTTTACTTGAGGATTTCTTGACCCGTCAACAGCACCATATCCTATCAAGCCGGTATCATTGCCCCATACTTGAGCTGCATATTGGTTTGTGCCGTCATTTGCTTGACCAATTAATATACTCCAATTATCAAAATTATACTTAGCATATAATAGTCTTAAGTTAATATTTGAACTAGCACCATATTCGATTTTTGCAGAAAGTTTTTCTTGTGTAAAATTTACTCCAAAACGGCTATTGCTTTGTAGATTGTAATTAAGTTTTAATCTTGATTCTCCGGTTTTTGAATAATCATCGTTTTCATTTTCATACATAAAACTTATTCGTGCACTACCATAAGGTGTAATCTCAGCGTAACACAAGACCATTGAGACACTAAGCAGCAAAAGTAAAATAAATTTTTTCATTATTTCCTCCATATTTTTTTAAATTATATCAGCACTAAATAAACATACAATAAATAATTTATAAATTTATGATTAATTTTTAGGATTATATAAGAAATTTAATAAAAAATGAGATTATAGAGGATAAAACATAGATTTTTGAAAACTATATTATTTCTCAAATATTTAGTATAACTCCTTAATTAATAGAAAGATATAATATTATTGTAAAACTGATAATACTAATAGTATTGACAAGCTAATACTATAATAAATAATCGACTTCATATAAAATAATATTTAGGAGGTTATATGAGTATTGGGTTAGTTTTATCTAAGCAAATAATGTTATTTTTTTTGTTATTTATTTTAATATTTTATTCTGTTTCACTTTCATCGGCAACTATAAGCGGTATAGTTACAAATAAAAATAACGGTCAGCCGATAGAATATGCAAGTGTTATAATAAAAGGAAAATCTCAAGGGGCATATACAAATAATAAAGGATATTTTGTTATAACAGATATCATACCCGGAAAATATATAATATTTGCATCTCAAACATCATATGCAGTTTCAGAATCCAATGTAGTAGTTAAAAATATTAAAGAAGATATATACTTAAAAATTGAATTAAGTCAAAAAACAATTGCAATGGAGGATGTTACAGTTTCTGCCTCCAGTATTGATAATGATATTAACTCAAGAGAGATTGTTGTAAGTAAAGTTATTAGGAATACAAAACAGCTGCTTGATGTTGTACAGGTAGCAGAACCGGATGTTTTCCGTTCTATGTTAACCTTACCCGGAGTAACACCAATTGCCGATTTTTCATCAGGTATGTACATTAGAGGGGGAAGTCCTGATCAAAATCAAATATTGCTTGATGATATTGATGTTTATAATCCTAGCCATTTTGGTGGATTATTCAGTACATTTAATACTGATGCTATCGAAAGTGTAGAGTTATTAAAGGGTGGTTTTCCTGCTAAATATGGTGGACGATTATCCTCAGTTTTAGATGTAAGGAATAGAGATGGGAATAGAAAGCATCATCAAGGTATAGCCAGATTAAGTTTGATTAGTCTTTCGGCAACGATGGAAGGACCTTGGACATTAGGTAAAGAAAATGGAGCCTATATGTGTTCATTTAGGAGAAGCTATTTAGATTTGATGAGAAAAGCAATATCAGAAATACCAAATTATTATTTTTATGATGGTCATTTAAAGCTGAATTGGGATATTGATAGAAAAAATAAGTTAATGGTTAGTACATATTTTGGATATGATAAATTAGATATGGATATGGGATCTGATTTTATGATTGGGTGGGGTAATAATACTGTAACAAGTCAATGGGTTCATATATTTAATCCGCAATTATTTTCTCATTTTGTTATTGCAGGCAGTCATTTTGAATCTTTAATGGAAATGTCTGATAGTGATAATAATTTTAAAAGAATTAATAATATTGATGACTTATCGATTAAGGCTATGATGAGTTATAAACCAAACAATTATCATATGATAGAATATGGTATTGAAACAAAATATAATACTATAGAATTTAAAAATGAGACAAATATGGATATAGCTGAAGAAAGAATGCCTAATATATTAGCCAATTCAATAACAAGTGATTTATATTTACAAGATACGTGGTCAATTAACCCATTTTGGACTTTACAATCAGGGATTAGAGTAAGCAATTATAAAACCTTAGATGTCAACCTACAAAGCTCTCCGCCTGCTACTTATTGGAAATTTTCACCAAGAGTTTCGTTGAGAAAAGAATTATCAATTTCATCTAATGTTTTTGTTAGTTATGGTAGGTATTATCAATTTTTAACACTTATAAGTCCGGGAATGAGTACTCCTTTAGATATTTGGTTTCCAATAGATAAAACTGTAAAACCGGGTATATCTGATCATTATATATTTGGATACAAAAATCAATTCAATGAAGGTTTAGGTTTAGATATTGAACTTTTTTATAAAGATATGGATAATTTAGTTGAGTATCGTTGGGAAACAGAAGAAGAATGGAATAATGATACAATGACACTCAAGGATGTATTTCATATTGGAAAAGGTGATGCTAAGGGGATTGAGGTATTACTTAAAACAGATAAATGGGGATGGAGTGGATTTATTGGATATTCATATTCAGTCACAAGAAAGAAACTTGCTGATTATAATTTAAATCCTCAAACTCATTCACCTGAATATTTTTATCCGAAATATGATAGAAATCATCAAGTTAATATTGTTCAGACATATAATTTAACTGAACAAACCGGTAAACAATTGTGGGGTGCAGATATTTTATTTGGAATTACTTACGCCTTCGCAACCGGGCAACCCACACAAATACCGGAAAAAATATATTATTCAAATGAGCAAGTTGATTTTATGTATAGTTATTCTGATAGTCGTCGTTTACCTAATTATTCTCGTTTGGATTTAAGTTATAAGATGCAGTGGCATAAAGAAAAATATACCATAGAACCGTATTTACAAATTATAAATTTTACTAATAATACAAATGTATTTGATCGTAGTTATTATATCGAATTTGTTGAGGGTAATATGGTTTTAAAATATGAAGATACAAATCAATTTCCATTAATACCTTTTATTGGTGTGAACGTAAACTGGTAAGGAGTAAATTATGTATAAATATTTAGTGTTGATTTTCTGTTTAATGATATTAATTTCATGTAATCAAAATACGTCCGGTATAAGATTTGAAAATGATTATATCGTTGTTTCAGGAATGTTGTATGGTGGAGAATACATCACTCAAGAAAATCCTATTTTTATTGGTAAGACGATTGATATATCTAATGGAAATTTATTAGATTTTTATTATTCTGATGCTGAAGTTAAAATAATCGAAGATAGCACAGGAAAAAGTATTAATTTAGAATTTTTTATACAAAATCAAGGTAATAAAGTTTTAATTGGTTATTATGATCCAACAGAAAGCTTTTTAATTGATTTTGGTAAAACATATAATTTAATTGCTTATGTTAATGATGATAGTGTATGGGCGTCAACAAAAATACCGGATGATTTTTCTATACTACCTAATGAAGGGTTTACATATAATCCTGAAGCAGATTTTCCTCAAATGATATATGATGATATTGATAATCAATACCCTGTACAAATTAGCGTCAAAGAAGGTATTGAAACGGTTTTATATGAAGAATATTATTGTCTTGAATCATGGTATAACGCATATTACATTCAAGATATGTTTGAAGAAAAACCCGAAACAGAATCTGATTATGAAGATAGTATGACCGGTTATCCAAGAAAAGCAATTAGTTATGGAAGATATTTACCTAAAATTGTTGATAATGAGTTTTTGATAAGAATACCTTTTGTTAAATCCGGCTTTACTTTTTATGGAAAACATCAAGTAACTCTTTCTTTAATAGATAATAATTATTTTTATTATTTATATAAAACTCAAGGATATTTTCAGGGAGGAGTAAACAATGGAATAGGTTATTTTGGATCTGCAAGCAGGAAAAAGTTATATACAAATATTATTGAATAAATTATTTGATTTTTATTCAAAACTCAAAAGTTTTAATGCTCTTTGAGGCAATAAATTTGCTTGTGACATCATAAATAAATTCATTTGATTTAAAACAGATAGAGTCATATATTTAGTCATTTCTTGAACAACGTCAATGTTAGTTATTTTGTCATAGGCGTTATCAAGATTTGCCTTTTTTTGTGATATTGAATCTAATGATGATTCAAGTCGGTTTTGAATACCACCCAAATATGCTTGATAATTAGAATTTTTTGCTATTGCAGAATCAATACTTGATAATGCACTTTGTGCAGATGCTTGGCTCTCAATAGTGGGTATAGTATTTTCAAAAACTGCATTAGTATCAATTTTTGGTATAGATATATAATAGTAATCGGAATTTCTATTTGCATTAGTTCCAAAATGAATTAGTAATCCACTATTTGGTTCTGACCATCCAATTTCAGTTAAGTATGTAGAAGTG
>JALNXV010000489.1 GCA_023230175.1 Candidatus Cloacimonadota bacterium | reverse complement strand
TGCAGCATTGTTCAGATTTCCGATGTCAGGATAAACCTGCAGATACGGGGAATTGATTTCTGCTACATATTTCATGGCTTTTCCTACGGTATCCATGAAAGGAGTTTCCATCGTTTCAAAAGCGATGATGATTCCATCTTTTGCTGCCATCTCCGTTGCGATAGCCAAATTCGATTTGAAGCGTCTAAGAGTATCAGGAGTTGATTGCTCATAATATACGTCATAGCCTGCCAATTGTATGATTGGAATTCCAGCTTGAGCAGCAAAATTGATTGCCTTTCTCATCAGCTCAAGCGGAGCAGAACTGTCAAGGCCGAAAGGGAAACGACGCTGTGCACTGAAGCATATTGATCCAATAGAAATGCCATGATCAAAGGCTGATTCGGATAGCTTTCTGATTTTGCTGTCTGTCCAGTTTAGACGATCCATCCTCTTGTCCGATTCATCGATGCTTAATTCGATATAATCATAACCGGATTCTTTAACAGCGGTGAAGCGCTGATCCCAGGTCAGTTCCTCAGGAGCCGCCTTTTCATACATTCCTAGTTTGTATTTGTGTTCCATAAGATTCCCTTCTTTATTTAATGTCAGCGACTGATGCTGGTCCAGATTGGATCAAGAGCATCAAGGAGCTTCTTGTATACACCAAAGCGTTCATCATAGAATTTTTTCTTGCTTGGATTCGGCATGACAATTCCACTGATTTTTGACATTTTATCTGTGACGCTTTCATAATCCTTGTAATCGCCAGTGGCTACGCCTACGCACATTGCGCATCCAAGAGTTCCGGTTTCAACAACGTTGACTGTCTCTATTGGTATCTGGGTGATATCTGCAAACATCTGGACCCATGGTTTTGAGTTTGCTGCGCCTCCAGCCAGCCTGATGCTAGGAGTGGACGTTTTCTTTCCTGACAGGAGCTTCTCAAGGTGGTAGCGATGGGAGAATACAACTCCTTCGAATATGCTCTTGAGCAGGTGCTTCCTTTCTTGGTAGTAGGACATGCCTATGAAGCATGATTTAGCATATGGGTTGGCGTTGCTCGCCATTATGAACGGGAAGAAGAAAGGATAGAATTCGCCATCAGGAATGCTTGAAACCTGCTTGTCGATTTCCTGATAGGGGTTCTTGCCTTCTTGCTTGCATTGCGAATAGAATTCAGGCATTATCTTTTTTACCCACCATTCAAGGTTCACTGCGGCAGTTGGGCTTGATTCTTCTTCAAGGTAATACTTTGGATCGCAGAAAATAGAATTCATGGCAATCTTATGATTTCCGATTGGTTCTTTGCTTAGGAATTCATTCATAGACCATGTGCCGGCTATCATGCAGATGTGCTCTGTGTCTGCAACATGAACAGCTATTGCACAGGCATCTATATCAAACATGCCTCCGAAGACTGGAGTGCCTTCTTTAAGCCCGGTGGCTTTTGATACTTCTGCAGTGATTCCACCACAGAAGTCAGTGGATGATACAAGAGGAGGCAGCTTGTCCATGAATTCAGCTAGGCCGAAATCATCGAGCAGTTCTCTGTCGTAGTTTCTTGTGTTCAGATTCACAAGATTTGCACCAGAGTAATCTGTGAGCTCTGCTTTTGCAACTCCAGTAAGCGTGTATCGTACATAATCTTTGCATTCAAAGATCCATTTGAGGTCTTTCAGTTCGTTTGGATTGTTCTCTTTGAGCCATGTCAGAAGGCATACCGCTTGAGGAGCCATTATCTTCTGATATGTTTTCCTGTAGATTTTTTCAGCTACTCCATTGCTGTTCCAGCGATCAACGATTCCTTGGGCTCTTGTATCACCGGATAGTATTCCATTGCTGCAAGGTGTCCCGTCATTCGAGACGAGATAAAGCCCTTTGCCATGCCCGCAGATTGCAATTCCTGAAATCTCAGAAGGGTTGATCCGGCTTTGTTCCAAGACTTTTCTTAGAAGAAAAAGATTGACTGCTTTTGTTTCATTCATATCAATCTCGACCATTCCTGATTGAGTCGATATCACCTGAGTGCTTTTCTGTGCCAATGCAATCTGATTGCCGTCTTGTGTGTAGATTGCGGCTTTTATGTTTGTTCCGCCATTGTCAAGACCAATGTAATAATGCATCAATAATCTCCTTTCTGCTAGATTCCACAGCAGATGCATCGTTGTTTCTTTAAATTGAACAACCTTCTTTGATTGCCTTATGGAGCCGAAAGAAGGGGCTTTTTATAAAAACGATTTTATTATCCACCTTGATAATAGCACGGAAAGCTGAAAAATAAAAACGTTTTTATTTATATTTTGTAAATACTGGTCTTTTTTTATCAATTTCGGCTGTTTTTAGCCCAAAAATGAAGGTTTGAAAATATTTACAACTTTTGCTTTACAAAAACGTTTTTCGGGTTTAGCATTAAAAACGTTGGGAAATGCTGAAAGCAATTCTCACTTACATCTGATGTGTCTAATTGAAAAGGAGTCGCAATTATGGAAAGTAAAAAGGTGTTAGCTGAACAAGCGCTGGAAAACGGCAATGGTATTCTTAGGCTTGCTCCGACTTGGGTACCAAGATCTTTCTGCCGACCTGGAAAGAGAATTAAGCTTCATCCAGCTGATTATTATGTACTTGGACAGAGAGGCGGAATAGACGAGAGATGGTTCTCATCGACAACTTGGG
>JALNXV010000035.1 GCA_023230175.1 Candidatus Cloacimonadota bacterium | reverse complement strand
CTCATAAACTACATTTTCTGCCATATCAGCAAACGACCCAGCAGCAACAAAATCAGTAACGGTATCCATGACTTCACTAAACTTACACTGTTCCCAAGTAAAAGTAAAAAAGAACCGCTTTCGGTTCTTTTTTTATTCTCAATAAAGATTTTCATTCATCATCATCTGGTAAGTTAATATGAAAACCACCTTCAAATATGAATCTTCTTAAAAATGCATCTACTCTCATATGAATTTTCGGAATACTAAGTTTGGTTTTTTCTTGTCTTTCAAAATATTTTCTAGCTTTTAAAATATTTACGGTATTTTTTAAAGAATCAAATCTTCCAAACTCATTAATAGAGTCTATAGTGACCTTAATTGCAAAAAATTGTCTTAACTTAAATTCATCTAACCCAAAAACTTCTGCACAATTTGAAATTTGGTCCCTTTTATCTTTTACTTGATATTCGGTAATATAATCTCTCAATGATTTTTCTTCCACAACCAAAGTATCACCACGCTCAATATCTCTCAAAAATATCGAAGCATACTTTTGTTCTTCTTGCGTCAAAGTTGCGAATGTACTATGAAGTTCACTTAGAGTCTTATCTTTATCATCATTTACGCCACTATCTAACGCTTTTAAGTATTTCTGAAACTTAGAGTTCATGTAGTTAGTATCTATTAGACCAGTATTAATTTCCGTTAAATAACCGTCAATCTCATAGGGAACATCTTCATTTTTATTTTTTTCTGATAATGGTAATTCTTTATATCTTAAAGCAAGTGTTAAATAATCATTTTCAAGAAACTTAATTTCCATATTTCCTTCAAATAAAAAATCTGCTTTTTTAATTTTATCCCAATTAAACCCCTGAATTTTTGCTGCTACCAAAGCTTCATTAAATTGTTTAAAAAGTTTGGAAAATTTTGCTTTTGTAGCTGAATCATCGGGTAACTTTGCACAATCAATTTTACCCTCTCTAATAAATAAAATTTTTATTTCTTCAAAAATATTATTCATTTTCATTAAATTTTCTTTAATCTTTGGAACAAAAATACCCAAAGGTTTATTTCCAGAATAACTTCTAATGGCTTTTTCAATATTTTTTTCCATTGTGTGAGGTTTTCGATAATATTTTATAGTGCCAAATGGTTTTTCCGGTCCAAGCAATCTATTTGTTCTAGAAAAAGCTTGAATCACATGTTCATTTTCTAACATTTTATCTACATATAAAGTATTAATCCATTTAGAATCAAATCCAGTTAGCATTTGATTAACAACAATTAATAAATCTATTTGTTTTTCTGGAGTTTTCTCAATTCCAATATATGGTGCCTTGTGTGCTAGTCGTGAAGCTACATTTTTCTTATACATATCCCAGCTTCCTAATGTATATGTCATTCCATATCTAGCATTATAATCTTCTAACAGTAGGACCAATCCTTCTTCTTTGAATTCCGTGCCTTCAGTATTATCAATATTCGGGTCAAACAAACCAACAACCTTTAAGGTAGGACTATTAGATTTAAATAACTTATAATATTCAATAGCTTCCTTAATTCTATTTGTTGCAAAAATGGCATGGAATTTAGAATTTCTGCTTAAAGTCGTCCAGCTAGATAAAATATCTTTCACAACCTCTTTACGATGTATTTCACTATTATATTGAGAATTTGGAATATAATCTTCAATTCCTTTTATTCGCCTATTTAACTCATCATAATAACCCGCCATTGGTACATCATTTATAAACTCATAATATTTAATACTCTTAAGAGGATCAGAAATAGCTTCTTTTTCATCAATTGATTTTGATTCTTTTAGTGCTATTTCTCTTCTTAATTCTCTTTCACTAAATGTTGATACTCTATAAGGATCAAAGCCAAGAACATTTTTATCTCTAATGCCATCAGATATACTATAACGGTGTAATTCGTTACCAAAGACATCAGCTGTTGTTGATTCATTACGAGCATTATCATCATGAATAGGTGTACCGGTAAAACCAAAGAAAATAGCTTGTGGAAATGTTTTTTTAATGGTATAAAGCATCTCTCCAAAAGTAGATCTATGTGCTTCATCAACAATAAAAACGGTTCTTTTAGATTTCATTAGTTCAATATCTTTTTCTTTAAACCCGTCATCATCTTCACTAATCCGGCTCATTTTTTGAATCGATGTGACAATAAGAGTATTTGCAGGATCTTTACTTTTTAATTTAGTAACTAAAACATTGGTACTTTCTGTTGCTTGTATATCTTCATTCTCATTTGCAAAATTTTTATATTCATTAAGTGATTGAGTTGCAAGTTCTATCCTGTCCACAAGGAATATAACTTTATCAGCATCTTTAGAACTTGCTATTAACTGAGCAGATTTAAAACTAGTCATAGTTTTTCCTGAACCAGTTGTGTGCCAAATATATCCCCCACGATTATTTTGTGCAGTCCAATCAGTTTTAGAGACTTTATCAGAAATAGCATTTGCTGCATAGTATTGATAACTTCTCATTACTTTTAACAATCCATCTGTGTTATCAGCAACCGTATAAAAACCTATAAGTTGATGAGCCATAGGAATAGAAAGCAATTTAGCAGTTACTTCTTTCCAATCATTAATAGGTTCATTATTGAAATCCGCCCAATGAAAATAAAAATTAGAATTAAACTTGTTATCTTCACCAGGATTTGAAAAATAAAGAGTTTCTTCTGGAGTCATTGCAACAAAAATTTGAATTAATGAATAAATTCCTCTAAAAACACCTTCTCTTGAATATTTTTCAATTTGATTAGCAGCTTGAGAAACTGGAATACCAGATTTTTTAAGTTCTATATGAATAACTGGCATACCATTTATCAAAAGTAATAAATCTCCTCTACGGTCGTTTAAAATTCCTGGAGTTATAAATTGAGGTTGACTTACAATTTGATATTTACTACTCCCCGCAGCAATCTCCATTCGATCATATATTTTTAAACTGATTTCCTTACCATTGTGGAGAATATCATTAATGTTATCTCTTTTTATAGAAACAGTTTTGCCATTAATAAATCCATTCAACATTAAAGGTGTTCTTAATGACCTAATTTGTTCAAGAATTTGTTGCATCTCTGATTTAGTCAATGGTTGATTATTAAGACGGTCAATTTGTCTGTTATTAGTGAAAAGAATATTAGCCCAGTTTTCCAACAAAATTTCTTCAGTTGGATTATTTATAACTTCTTTTTCCCATCCATATTGAGATAAGACAGAAATAACTTCCTTTTCAAATATTAATTCATTATCAAATGCCATAAAATTACTGCCTTTCTAAACAAACATTTTTTTAAGTAATGCTTTTTTTATATTTTTTAGCTTTTCATACTTACGCTGATGAAGGGTGATAAGTGAATCAAGACTGTCAAAAAGAGTTCCTACCTTTACTTGTTCATTGGTGCTGGGTGTAAATATATCAATAGTTTTTAAATCAGTTTTGTTGAACTTTGTTTGTCCATTAGGACTAACTATCAACTTAAGTCTTCTTTGAAAATCATCAGATAAGAAGCTTACTGCTAGAAACTTATTATTATGCTTTTCACTTCTCACTAAAATTGCATTTGGCCCTAAAACGTTGTGCTTATAAGGTAATATTTCCTTATTAACGTAATAAATTTCTCCACAATTTCCTATATTAGGCATGATTATTGCTTCTCTATCTAGGTTGACTCTCCATAGAAATTCAAAAGCTTTCTTGCTTACATACACAAAATTGTTATTTAAAAAGTTGCTTTTTAAATCTGTCGTTCTAACTAATTGTGCATAGTCAGGTAAAGACTCATAAACTACATTTTCTGCCATATCAGCAAACGACCCAGCAGCAACAAAATCAGTAACGGTATCCATGACTTCACTAAACTTACACTGTTCCCAAGTGTCAGCAAAGCCTTTAAAACGTAATTTTGGAATTACTTCACCATCTTTAGGAAACATTTTGTCTAATAATGCCTTCTTAATATTAACTAACCTTTCATACTTACGCTGATGAAGGGTGATAAGAGAATCAATGTTATTAAATAAATTTCCAATCTGCCACTGCTCTTTAACGCATGGTATACTAACAATTTCGTTTTTTACATTAACTCCTCTGATTCCAAGCTGTGCGGATCCTGTTACCTTTTTCTTTAAACTAGCATTAACATTGTTAGAGTTTATAAGGTAATGCATAAACAATCCATCTTCTGTATTAAAGCGCAGTCTAAATACATGATCACCCAATAAATGGGTGTTTTCAGTTGGAATATGAGCTGTTTTACCAATTATTAGTCCTCCACCAATATCATCTTTTGGCATGACTAAATCATTTTTTATAAGTACATCTCTTTTAATGTCTGTTCGTTTTAACTCAATTCTATATCCATCTTGTGACACACTTCCCATATCCATAACAATATATTTCCCTTCACTTGATAGTTCTTGAGTGAAGGATGAGCCAACATATAAATCTGTTAAGTCACCTAGTTCACACTGTTCCCAAGTATCAGTAAATCCTTTGAATCTTAAACTTGGTATTTGAGTATTTTTTTCCATTTTAATCACCATTTAATAGTGATTTTAATTCACTAAGACCTTTCATATCAAAATCATCACCTTCTAGTTCATCTATCAACGATATTAATGTCTTTTGATTTTCTTGTATTTCTTCAGAAATATCAGAAAAAGTAACATGATACTTTTCTTTTAGTAAATTTATTTTATTTGTAATGTCACTAATAATTTCTTCTGACAATTTAATAATTGAATCATGTAAAGGTTGTATCCATTTATTATTTAATAATTTAATAGCATCATCATTTGTTAAAGATTCAATTGTATCTTTTGTTTTATTATGTAAATTAACTATTTCAGTTTTTATTCCTTTTTTTAATACTTTTTCTTCATTTACTAAATCCGTATATTGAAGCAATTTTGATTTGAATGATTCATCATCTGATGAATCATCTAATTCTTTTATTAATTCTTTTACTTTCTTTATATCAAAAGAATCCCCATTATCATTGAATGCTTGTTCTTTTTCTTCTTCTGTCAATGAATCTATTAATTCTTGATGTTCAGATAGAATATCTGTTATCCTATTTTCTTTAGATGTAAGACTTGCTAATTCATTTTTTAAAAATGTTTTTTGCACAATTTCAAAAGGAATTACTCTACCTACCCATCCATCTTGAACTTCTTCTTCTTGATTTCCTCGTTTTTTTATAATCATGTTAGGATCTACTTTTTTTACAGAATCAAATCCTTCATACTGAATAATTTCTAAATCAATCGATGTTTTAACCCATTCATCTTCAAGTGCTTGATATGCTTTATATTTATCAAGTAAATTAAATGATTTTAATCTATTAAAAATCTCAAAACTAATTTCTTCTTGTTCTTGTGGAATATTAAGCATCATCATATTGTCTAAAAGTCTTTTTTTCATAAATTTATTAAAATCTGAAAATTCATTGCAAAAATTAGATAGATATAAAATAACATCTTGATTATTAATAATAATTGCTTTAGTATCTTTGTGTTTTAAAGAAACATATCGTTCATTAATATCATCAAATAACTCTTCTTTTAAACTTGGAAAAACTTTCCAATATTTTTCAAGACTTTTTACTTCTGATTTTGGAATGCCTCCAAACATCAGTGAGTAAATGTCCCATGTTTCGCTAGCTTCTGAAGAATCAACATATCTTGGAATATTTAAATTATAATCATTTTTGCGAATCTCATCAATACTAACAACCCTTGAAAATTTATCTATAGATTCTCTATGAATAACTACATCAGAAATTTTCTTAATATCCGATGCTCTTAATTGATTTTTACTTCCTACTTTTATAAAGCCTTTCGATGCATCAATCACCAAAATATCATTAGTTTTTTTGCTTTCTTTCTTTAATACCATAATAATAGTAGGGATCCCTGTACCAAAGAAAATATTAGCGGGTAAGCCAATAATTGTATCTATATGATTCTTTTCAATTAAATTTTTTCTAATTTGACCTTCCTCGCCACCCCTAAATAACACACCATGTGGAAGAACAATTGTCATAATACCATCTGGTTTCACATGAAATAAATCATGTAATAAAAAAGCATAATCTGCTTTTGATTTTGGTGCTAAACCAAACTCAGCATATCTAGGATCTGATTCTTTATTATCCCTATCCCACTTTTGTGAGTAAGGTGGATTAGAAACAACCGCATCAACATACAAGGGATCATATGTGCCTTGCGGATCTGATTCATCAAAATATGGCCAGTCACTTTCTAAAGTATCTGCATTTCTTGCTACAATATTATCTGGTAAAATACCTCTCATAACTAAATTCATTCTTGTAAGGTTATAAGTATTTTCTTTTAATTCTTGAGCATAATATTTTATATTATTCTTATTACTCATATGTTTAGCAATTGAATGCCCAATATTAATTAATAATGATCCAGACCCACTAGTTGGGTCATAGATTTTAATTTCCTCTTTATGTTTTAAATGATCTGCCACTATTTCAGACATTAAAATTGATACTTCATGTGGTGTATAGAATTCTCCTGCTTTTTTACCAGCATTAACCGCAAAATTACTAATTAAATATTCATATATGAAACCAAGTATGTCGTAATCTTGTCTTCCATCCATTGGAATAATGTTTAAAAGCTGAATTAAATCTCTAACTGCCTTTGTTTGTTCAGCTGCTGAACCTCCAAGCCGATTCAATCCTGTCTCTAATGTATTAAATATCCGGTTAAAGACTTTCTTATGTGTTCTATTAATTAATCTTCCAAAAGCACTCAAAGCATCCCTGACATCACTTACATCAAAATCAGTTCCTTTTTCAATCCATGTTGAAAAAAGATCTTTATACGAAATAAAATAGCCAACATTATTTTGAATGAATTTTACAGATTCTATATCCGTTTCATCTAAATTCTTAATATCTTCATCACTATATCCTTTTTCTCTTATAAATCTTAATTCTTTATCAGATAAAAACTTATAAAACATGAAGCCAAGAATATAATCTTTATACTCTCCAGCATCAATTTTTGATCTCATTTTATTCGCTGATTCCCAAATTTTTGAAGCTAGTTGTTGTTTATTCATTTTTCTATTCTCCTATTTTATTCTCTATAAATAATTTTACAAGTTTTCTTTGTTCTTTCATAGTTGGTTTAAATTTACTATTTTCCCACCTATTAACAGTTACTACAGAAACATTCAAAAGATCTGCTAACTCTTGTTGCGTAATTATCAGAACTTCTCTTAGTTTTTTAATTCTTTTTGCATAAGTCATCTGAATAACTCCTTTAACACCTTATTAACATTATTATAACATGTTTTATATAAATAAAGAGAAAAACTTTAATAAAATATAATTTATTTATAGTATTTTTCAGAAACTAATTTCAATAATTTTTTTATTTTTAATAATTGCAATCATATATTTAAAAAAAGACCAATTTTTTACGAAATTGGTCTTGTATTATTTAAGATATATTTTTAATCATATATTTTATATGAATCGAAATATTCAATTGCAAAAATTCCCATCTCAATTCCAAGATTATAATTTGGATACAGATTAAAGAAAATACCTTCAGCAGTATAAAAGTCATTATGCTGAAAGTAACCTATTACTGTTAAATACAACATAGCTATGATTAGTGATCTTGACACACCTTTATTACAATGTATGAGCGTTTTAATGTTTAATTGTATGTTTTTTATAATCTTCTTGAAAGCTTATTAACTTTTAAAAAATATATTTAATTATTATAAAATAGATTTTTTATTAGGTTTTTTACATCGTTTAATAATACAAAGAAATATTTTGACAATAAAAATTATCTTAATTGTAACATTAACACAAAAGTAATATTTTATTAAATCTTAATAGTAATTAGTTTTTGTTTGAAACTTCCTAAAATCACAACAATTATTAAGGTTTAGGAATCCATCTTCCATAAAGAATAATGTTTTTATCAACCATGTTTTTATTAACAAATGGTTCAAATAAATCAGAATCTAAATACCAGCCACTAAATATATAATCATCTAACTTTGGAACATATTCTTTTATTTCTTTTCCTGATTCATATTTGTCAGTAAAAATAAATGATAGTTCATTATATTCCATTTTTGTAGGATAAAATTTATTTTGAAATGTACCTTCTCCTAATTGGCCTTTATTATTCCAACCCCAAGAAAAGAATCTACCATCTGATGAAATCGCTGATGAATGATATAATCCTAAAGAAATACTTTCAATAAAATCATCATTTACAAAATTCAGAAAGGTTGTAATTTCAGTTGGTGAATATTTATCTATAATAGACGTACCATTCCCTATTTGCCCACAGGAATTATATCCCCATGTAAAGATTCTGTTCTTCAATGTAATGGCTCCTGCATGAGAATAACCAAAATCTACAAACTTAATTTTGTCATCGCTTTCTAAATTAAATTGATTAGTTATTTCAGTTAGTGAAAAAATATCCGTAACATTTGTGCCATTACCAATTTGACCGCTAAAATTATACCCAAAGGTAAACAACCTTCCATTTGAAGTAAGCACAGCAGATTGATATTGACCTAAAGACATCATTTCAAAACTTTCATCTAACTCTAAATTAAATCTACTAGTAATATCTGTTGGTAAAATTCTTTTTTCACTACTTCCGTCTCCCAATTGTCCATATGTGTTACTTCCCCAGCAAAATATACGACCTAGTGAAGTAATAGCTGACGAATGTTGACCACCTAATGATATCTCAATAATTTTTTCATCTCCATTTAAATAAAACGTTTCAGTTATTTCTGTTGGAATACCTACATATCTTACTAAAACATAACCCAGTTGAGCTTCTCGATTATCTCCCCAAGTATATAAACGCCCATTTGAAGTTAGAGCAGAAGATTGAAACATATTTAAAGAAATACTTTTAATGGTATCTCCCTCTTCTAAATCAAATTGACTTGTTATATCTTTCGGAAAACAACTGTTTATTTTAGTTCCATCACCTAATTGCGCGTATTCATTATAACCCCACGTAAACATACGACCAAGTGATGTTAATGCTGCAGAATGATGATAACCTATGGAAATCTTTTCAATTATTTCATTAAAACTTAAATTAAATAAATAAGTAATTTCTTTAGGCGTAGCTACATTTTTTACTGTATTTGTTCCATCTCCTAATTGGCAATATTCATTATCACCAAAAGTGAACAAACGTCCATAAGATGTAAGAATTACAGAATGCAGAGCACCCAAAGAACTTTCCTTTATTTTCTCTCCAGGTAATAAAGTAATTTGTGCACCTAAATTATCACTGCCGTAAATATAATAATCAATCTTGTATGAAGCATTAACCCATTTTGCGAAAACAATAATATCTTCTGATGGCATTTTTATAAAATCGAATTCATTTATAAATTCAATATCTAAATACCAACCACCAAAACTAAAACCCTCTTTTTTAGGCTCTTCAAATTCAATCAAAACCTCATCATATTTAACCATCGTAGATTGAATAGGAGATCCACCATTAACATCAAAACTTATTTTGTATTGATTAATTATATAGACCGCTTTTAATGTTATGTTATTGCCTGGCATACTTAATGGCAATTCTTTATCCCATCCTAAAAAAGTATATCCTTCTCTAGTTACAACTGGAGCTTGTAGAGATTCAAAAGCATGTAGATAATAATGCTCCTCAGATAATAAAACAGTTCCATCGCTATCTAAAAACTGCAATTGATATAATCTTGGACTCCATTTAGCGTATAAGTCTATATCTTTTAGTATTTTATTATTAACTACATAAGGTTTTTTAAATTCAGTATCAAAATACCAACCTTCAAAAACATAATTTTCCTTTATTGGTTCAAAAATTTCTAAACTTCTTAATTCAATAGTAAATGTAGAGGGATTATTACTATTATTAATTCCTCCATCTAGCACGTAATTAATCGAATAATAAATTACTTCCCATTTAGCATAAACTACTATTTTTGTATCTTCTTTATTAGATTGTTCTGAAATAGAATTAATAGTGAATGGACGTTCAAAACTGTTGTTATCCCAATACCAATTTTCAAACCGATAGCCATCCTTTGTTGGGTTAATGGGCATGGCAATATCAGATAAATAATCGTATGAAATTGAATTAACGCTAGAACCGCCATTAGAGTCAAAATTAATCTCAATTTCAGCAACTTCTTCATTGCATCCAAATAAAATGATAATTAATAGTAATAGTAAAGGTAAAAAAAATAAATTGTTTCTTTTCATAATAACTCTCCAATATATATTTTTATTTTATAATCATATTATATTATATTTAAAATATTAAGTAAACACCAAACATTTAAATACTATATTAAATTTTCAGCATTATTTCAAAAGTTCTCTCCTCTTTTGATTGTTAATATTATTGCATCTTAAACTTTTAATTTAATGTTTAATCTTTAGGGATTCAAATACCTTCTCTAATTCCATAAATATTCACTTTCTAAATACTGTTATATTATTACCTTCTAATTAAATTATAAAGCATTTATTTTAATTTAATAGTAATTGAACTTAATAATCACAAACTTGACTATTTTACAATTTTGTAAAAACAAGTAAAGGATAAATGTATTATTCATCATCAAAACTTAGTTAAAAGTGTCTAAAAATTTTTTGTGTTTAAAAAGAATTTTTCTTGAAAATAAACGAATTAATATGAAATTACAGTTTATTGTATACATTTGATTATTTTAATGTATAAAATAGTTGTGTAGGTTATTTTGACGCATGCAAAACAAAAAGGAGGTATATTAAATGAGTTTTAAAGAAAAGTTTTCTGACCCAATAAAGTCAATTCAGAAAGAGACGGAAATACAAGTAGAAAAAGCAAAATTAGCTATCGAGAATTTTAAACCAAATCAACTTGAGAGAAATATTACAAAATATGAAAATGATATTCAAAAATATAAAGACTTACTCGAAAATATAAAAGAAGATTTTGAGCTTAAAGAAAAAGAATATGAATATCGATTAAGTGCCGCTGAGCAAGAAAAAAGTCATACTGAACAAAAATTAGCAGCCTATAAAAAAAATAAAGATTAAAAGAGTTTGCATGCTTCAACTTCTTTTTTTTCAGAAAATATTCATAATTCTGATATTTAATAAAAAAATATTGTAGTCTACAAAGCAAAGGTATTATTGATAATTTATTTAACATATTTTTCAAAAATTAAATAGAAATCACGACACTATAAATTAAATAATTTTATAATTTTTCTTTTATATTTTTAAACTCTAAGTCAGTTATAACCTGAAGTTTTACATACTAAATTAGATATAATCTAAAAATATAAAAACACTCTAAATCCTACTTTGTTATTAATAGAACAGAGTGTTTTTTATATAGCAATTAGATACTCTTAAAATTTTTAACAATTTTTTAGTTTTCATATATAAAATCTTAAAACATATTTTAACTGATAATTATTTCTTATTAAAAATTGACCAAGCATAGTGTATTGTTTGAGACTAATGACTAATTAAATTACTTTTTCCATTTTTAGTTTTTTTATCTTTTTTTCCTTTTTTTCTTTCACTTCATCTCTTATTGACGCAATCATTTTTGCTTCTTCCTCATCACTATCAATAAGTTCAACATTATCAAGAATTTCTTGTAAATTGTATTCTTTAACAAGATATCTTTTTGTTTGATTACCAATCAATACTGTAAGTGTAGAATTTACAGATAGTTGTACTAAAGACTCAATGGTAACACCTACAACAGCGCCAATAGCTGATGTAATAGGATTTATGCTTTGTGAAACCTTTTCAAGTGACTTAGCAAATCCGCTCCCGAAGCTTTTGCCCATTCCTGCTGTAGCGCTACTAACACCATAAGCTACAAGAGCATTTCTCAAAACATTTTTGTATATTTTAGCCATTTTTGAATCTGTTGGTCTATATCCATATAAATATACTATATCCTTAATTAAATTTAGAACATACACTATTACAAATAATGTATCAACAAATTCAGTTTGTGAAAGTGCTGTTGCAACACCAACTTTCACAGCACTATTTCTAATCATTTTATTAGCAGCATTTTTCACATCTGTTTTATACACTTCTGTTAAAACACTTTTTAATTCCTTGTCATTACCTGTATGGCGCGCGATTGCAAGTTTTCCAACAAGCTCTTCGCTATACCATCCAACTACATCAGTTTTCGTAGTAACATCAATCATTTTATCAGTTATCTCTTCTCGAAGTTTTTTATTATGTTTTTGTGCTTGTCTAGCACTTGCACTGTCGACATTTGTCTTAAATGATTTTGTATTTTTAAGTTTGATTATTGGCACAAGATATAAAAAAATAAATATTAAGATTGCAAAAATAATACCTACATAACCAGCTATCTGATGAATGTCAAAAAGCCGAAGAACGACAAAAAACAAACTAACTGCAACGATTACACCTATTGCTGCTCCAAGTATAAAGAGAAAATTTTTTGCAGCCACTAAATTTTCAGGATTAGTATACTTTTGTTGATACTCTTCAAGAGTAATTTTCTTTTTCTCAATGGTTTTCTTCATAGTTTCCTCCATTATTTCTTAAAAAGTTATTAAGGTAATCAAGACATTGAAGCTTTTCTTTTCTTTCATTTGCTTACAATTCTAATAACTTTAAACTTATTATATCATATAAATTCAAGCTAAAGTAAAAGATAAAAATTTTTGAATTATTAAATCCTGTTTCTTTCTATAGTTAAGATCAAACCAAGTATATTCAGCTATAACTCCATGAATTAATTTGCTTTTGACAATACAAGTTTTCCATGTTATAATTTTTTAGTAATAGATTAATAAGGAGGAATTATTAATGGCAGATCATATTGAAAATTTAACTCATTTTATGAAGACTCATCAAGATTTAGGTAAATCTTGTCCTAAAGTTATGCAGGCATTTGGGGGATTACACGTAGCAGCAATCAAAGATGGTGCTTTATCAACTAAACATAAAGAACTAATATCAGTTGCAATTTCTGTTGTAGTTAAATGCCACGTTTGTATTGATGTCCATGTTAAAGGAGCGCTAACTGCTGGAGCAACTAAGGAAGAAATTAGTGAAGCTATAGGCGTTGCCATCTTAATGGGTGGTGGACCAGCAACAGTATACGGTGCTTTAGCAATTGAGGCTATGAACCAATTTACAGAAAAATAAGATTGTTTTACCTATTAATTAAATAAAAAACTGTAACAAAGTAGAGTATTTTATTTCTATTTAGGTTACAGTTTTTTTATAAAAGATTAAAGTGATAATTAATTTTAAAACATCTGGATTATATATTTTATCTTTACTTGGTCTGTTTTAAATTCCATGCTTTTTCAAACTTTTTTCATTAACACGATAAAATGAATTTACAATAATTTTAAAATATCAATCAACTGATATCTCTATAATTTTTATTTTTAAATATCTAGCTCTGCTATTTCTTTTAATCTAACTTTTTTAAATACAAATTTTCATAATATATTAAAAATAATATCTTCAATTCTATTGAAATCAAAAAAATTATTTCTAGAAGTATTACGCTGTAAAAATTGTGGGGCTATATTTTTATACCAATGGTCAGAATTTCATGGATTGACTAATGGTGTAGATGAATATTATCAAGACTGTTTTTTGGTAAGGGATCTGGATGAAGCAATTTTTTAAAATAATAAATACAGTGGCTTTAATATAGAAACAAACTTTAAAGGATTATGGCTTAGAAATTTAGGTGCAGTAAATCGGCTTATAATCGTGTAAATTCAGATGTAATCGTGTAAAAGTTTATTGAGTACAAAATAAATTCGTATTTATTGACCCTTGAAAACTAGCCGGTACCACCTCTGTGTTTTGGAATATAGGGAGAAATGTCCCTGTCTGCACAAAAAAAGGCCTGATACAGATTGTATCAAACCTATGCTTCTTATATGTGTTAGACTGACCTTTTTGATACAATTCGTACCCTCTCAAAAAGTTCGTACCCCTATGATTATTTTTCGTACCCCTAACCTATTTAATTTTTTTTCTAAAATAAGCAGTGCTTTCTTATACTCATCAATCCTTCTTAAGTCATCAGTGCTTATTTTATTAAGCCTTGTCAAATCAGAATTATGTATTAAGTCTACTATTTTAACCCGTGTTGCCATAGGATTCATTTTCACTCTATTTATATAGTCAAAATATGGAATATCATTAGAATGAATAAGTACTTTTATTGCTTCAATAACTTGGCTAGGAAATCCTAATTCTATGAGGTCTTGTATTGTATATTTGCTATCTTCAACAACATCATGTAATAGAGCCACGCATGTCGTATATTTCTCACCCATTTGTTCAGCTAAATGAAAAGGATGAAATATGTATGGTAATTCCGATTTGTCTAGTTGATTCTTATGTGCTTCAAATGCTAGACTTAAAGCTTTTTTAGTAAGTGGTGTATAAATCATTTAATATTTGTCTCCTCCTTCATAAAATTGTCATTATTTGGTATCACAATACATGTTATGTACTGCAGTTTTCAAATGAACGCCATCCTATATTCGTCATATTGTTTATGTTATCTTTTTTTATTATATTTGCATTGGTCTCTTACAACACATTTCACACAATGAGGAAGGGCTGTACATATTTCACCGTTTCCATTGCTGCAATATTTCCAAATAATACTATCAATTTCTACACGCTTATAACCCGTTTTTTCGTGTAGTTTTTCGACTTGGTCAAGCACTTCTTGGACACTTGCAATTTCCTCTTTGCTTTCACCCATTCTACCGTTTCCTAAAAAACGCCTTAAATGAAGATCAGGTTTTACATTGTCTATTCCTACTCCTCGTAAATACTCTCTTGAAAGTGCTTCCCCAAGTTGTTTAATTTTATATGGAGAACGCCAGTCAATGAGTTTTTTAACAGTGTTATTTGGATTATCCGAAACAATAAAGTTATCAATGCTGCCAAAATCATTAATTATTTTTTCAAGTACTGAAATGTTCTCATGTAAGGCTCTCATTTGTGCTGGTAATTGTCTATTTCCACATTTAATTGCCTTAATAGCATCCAAAAATTCGTGATAATCGTGTTTCTTTATTATATCAAAATTGTAGTTGTAAAAAATCTCATCTATTTCACCTAAATGCGGAACTACGCGTTCCCAAGGACACTGGGAAGTTAAAAATGCATAAATCAGTACTTGTAAATGCTCCTCATTTGAATATGTCTTGTTGAGAACTTCACGTTCATACAAATTGACAGCTGCATTTTTATCCCATTTATTAACGGATGAAAGGTAGTTTTTGATTTTGGTTAACCAAAGTTCACTTAACTTGGATCTTTGCATTATTAAGTGTAAGAATAATCCTAGAAGATAAATTGTAATACCTAACAAACTTATTATTTATCCATAATTTACATTGTCTATTAAAATTATCAAATGATAATATATATTCGTCTTTATTTTTTACATTTATTTCAAACCAATAATAATTAATACATAATTTCCCTGCTGGA
>JALNXV010000381.1 GCA_023230175.1 Candidatus Cloacimonadota bacterium | reverse complement strand
TCCTCTTCAACAATCAGAGCGCGGCACGCACCGGAAGCGGCGGCACAGACCCCGCGTTCAAGTATTACGATGTCAAGAGCGCCCTGCAGGACGGCACCAACGAACTTGGGGTCATATGTGACGGGTACCAGAACCTTGCCGTAGCCATCCTCGAGGTCACCAAGGAGACTGCGTCCAATGCCGGCTTCGCCGCGACCCCCGTCTCCGGCCCGGCGCCGCTCACCGTCCGGTTCAACGACACCTCGACCGGCACCCCGGCCTCGTGGCTCTGGGACTTCGGCGACGGCACGAACTCGACCGAGCAGCACCCGGCGCACACCTACACGGCGGAAGGGAACTACACCGTCAGCCTCACGGTCTCGAACTCGCTCGGGACCGATACCGAGGCCAGGACCGACTACATCAGCGTGGGCGCCCTTGTTCTCGCCCCGGTCGCCGCCTTCAGCGCGAACACAACCTCGGGCGACGCCCCGCTGACCGTCCGGTTTACCGACGAGTCCACGAACGCCCCGACCGCGTGGGTCTGGGACTTCGGCGACGGTAAGACCTCCACCGAGCAGAACCCGTCCCACACCTACGAAGCCAGGGGGACGTACACCGTGACGCTCACCGCCGCAAACTACGGCGGGAGCGACACCGTAACAAAGACCGATTACATCACCGCAACGACCGATAAACCCGTGCCGGTCCCCGACTTCACCACCGTCGCCTCGACGGGCCGGGTGCCGTTCTCCGTGAAATTCACCGACACCACGACCGGCGACGCGAGCAGTTGGGCCTGGGACTTCGGCGACGGCGGCACCTCGACCGAGCAGAACCCGGTCCACACCTACGTGACCGTGGGGAGTTACACCGTCACCCTCGCCGCCACCGGGCCGGGCGGGACCAACTCGACCACGGTGACCGACGCGATCACCGCCACCGCCCCGCTCACCTCCGACAACAACAACGGCGGCATCCCGCTGACGACGGTCAAAGAAGGCACCGTCTCGGGTGGGCTGTGGTACGACTCGTATCCGGGCTTCGCCACTTCTGCGGAGAAGGCCTTCGCCCTGCCCGACCACACGGAGATCCGGTGGGCGCGGCTCTACGTCGACGTCTACTGCGGCCACATGCAGAACAACTACCGGGGCAACGTGACGATCGGGATCGACGCCGACGGCGACAGCACCTATGAGCGCCGGGAGCACGAGACCTTCAACACCACCTACTCGTTCCCCGGCGAGGGCGGGACCGGCCCGATCTGGTTGAGCGACCACATGAACCGGGTCACGAGCGACTACGTGATGTGGTACGACCTCACCGATGCGATCAAAGGCCGGACGGTGAGCGTGCAGGCCGCGACCAGGAAGATCGACGCCTCGTTCGACGGCAGGATCAAAGCCATGACCCTCGTCGTCGCCTACGACGACGGCGACACCGACCGGGTGCAGTACTGGGTGAACCAGGGCCACGACACGGTCAACCCCCTGGACGAGACCTACACCGGGTCCACGACCTTCGCCACCGCCCCACTTACCGGCGGCTGGGCCTCGGCCAACCTCACCGCGATCTACCTTGCCAGCGTCAACGGCGCATATACCTTCCAGGGTACGGCGCTTGCCTCAGGGACGCCATCGGGCAGTTACTTCGGCACCGACGACTGGGACGTGAGTTCCATGCTTACCGCCGGGCAGGATAGTGTGCTCGGCTACGACAAGAGCAGCGAGGATTACTACAAGATCCCGTTCGCACTCCTGAGCGTCAGGTACAAAGGAACCGGCCCGGCGGCCCCGGTCGCACAATTCTCTGCAAATACGACATCGGGTGAAGCGCCGCTCACGGTCCGGTTCACGGATGAGTCCACCGGAACCCCGACCGCATGGGCCTGGGACTTCGAGAACGACGGCTCCATTGACAGCTCAGACCAGAACCCTGCGTATACCTACTCGACCGCAGGAACCTACACGGTCAACCTCACGGTCACGAACGCCGCCGGGAGCGACTCGGAGGTGAAGGCCGGGTACATCACGGTCACCGGCGGCTCCTCCGGCGGCGACGCCCCGGTCGCAAGCTTCACGGCAAACGTGACGACCGGCACAGCGCCGCTTGTCGTGCAGTTCACCGACACCTCCATCAACAGCCCGACCTCATGGCTCTGGTCCTTTGGTGACAACGCGACCTCGACGGACCGGCACCCGGCTCACACCTACGCAAAAGCCGGGAACTACACAGTGACGCTGACGGCGACGAACGCCGAAGGGAGCGACGACGAGGTGAAGACCGACTACATCGTTGTCGGCGGCGGGTCTGCGGCGCAGGTCGACCTTACCATCAGCGGCCGGGTGAACCTGATACCCGGCGTTGCGGTCTTTGCACGGGAACCCAATTGCGTGCGGATCACGAAAGTCACGAACATCGGCCCCGCTGACGCCTCCGCCGTCACGCTCGCGCTGTATGCAAGCGACGTCTCCGACGGCACCGTCCCGGTCAACACCACGACCCTCGATTCGCTTCCGGCCGGTGCAGAGACCGACGTCGTCCTCACCGACCCGACCGTCCGCCACCTCGCGGGTGGAACGGTGACCTACACGGCGGTGGTGGACCCCGAGAACCTCATCACCGAGACGGACGAGACCAACAACGCGAAGAGCAGCCCGACCAAGAAGGTGCTCTACAACGGGTACAAGGGCAAACGCTACTGGGAGAACGGCAGCGACGTCACGACGGTACGTACCTACGACCTCCGCGGTGACATCGTCCACTCCTTCGGTGACAGCCAGTATGTCTCCGGGAGTTTCGGTGCCGATGGCTGGACGAACTACACGGCGACCTGGACAGGGAACGACCTCCCGCTCCCCGCGGGTGCAAGCGTCCACGACGTCTGGCTCTATGTTCCGTACTGCTGGGACGACTCTCACGAGACACCGGACAACGTCTCGGTCGACTTCAACGGCGTCCGTGTGCCATACGAGAACTGGTACCACGACAAATCGAACTTCGGCGGGTACGCCGACTCGGTTTACGGCCTGATGACGTACAACGTGACCTCCCTCTACCAGTCGGGCGTCAATAACACGGCGCTCTTCACCCGGAGCGACCCCGACGCCAAACTCTCACCGGCCGGGTTCACGCTCGCCGTGGTCTACGAAGACCCGTCCGCCAGCCGGAAACAGATCTTCGTCAACGAGGAATTCGATATCCTCGGCGCCGATCAGACGGGGTACGGGACGAACATGACGGAGGCGACGGCGTATGTGCCGTTCTCCGGCATGACTATCGATACGACGAACGTGGTCCGCGCCAACCTCACGACCTTTGTCCCGTGGGGTAACGACGGCGAAGGCAACCTGTACTTCAACGGCGACCAGATCGCTACCAGGGTGTGGAACTACGGCCCGCGTGCGGTGGGCGCCTCCGACACCCCGCAGGTGGCCGTCGACGACCGCGAGGTGACCGCATACCTCAAGTCCACCGGGAACGAGGCGGCGGTGCAGGGTGACGAGACCTGGAAATCACCGCTGATGGTGGCGGCCC
>JALNXV010000380.1 GCA_023230175.1 Candidatus Cloacimonadota bacterium | reverse complement strand
GATCTCCCGCTCCACCGGCTCGGCACTGTCCGGGTACACCCGGACCGTATGGCTGCCGCCGGAGAGCGACTTGAAGTCGGCCGGGGTCGTCCTGCCGGTGTACTCTCCGTCGAGGTCGATGAGCGCGCCCGGTGGATCGGAGAGCACCGAGAGGCCGAACCGCATCGCGGTGAGGTCGACGGCAGGCGTCGGCGTAGCTGTGGGTGCGGGCTCTGCCAGGGCCAGTCCGGGATCGGACACGGGCTCAGTCGGCGGCGCCGGCTCCTCAGCGGCGGGGGTGAAGCCGAACAGCGAAAAGATCGCTGAAACGGCATCGAACAGCAGGTTGAGCACCCCTCCGGTCGGAGCGGCACCGTCATACCGGACCGCATAGACGCCTCCCTGCCGGATCTTTGCCGAGATGCTGCCTCCCGTTGCATCGGCCGTGGTCTCCAGGGTCTGCCAGGTCCCCGAAGCGCGGTCGTACCTGGCAATCACGCCTCCCGATCTGTTCACGGAGACGACCAGCCCGAGCGGAATGTCGCTCACCATATCCTCGCTGCCGACCGCGTAGGCCGGGTCGGCACCCCCGGCATCGCCGGGCGGAAGCCTCTGCAACGTTATCGCCTGGATGAGGTTCCCGGAGCCTTCGGTGATCACCGCTCCCTCGGGTATATAGAGTTGAACGGCCCCGTCGTCGGCGACGATGTGCGTGGCCTCGATCCGCCCGTTCGTCGAGTTGAGGGTGAACCGCGATCCGGTGCTGCCGGACGACGTTGTCGGAGTCCTGGACGCGCCTGCCGTGGGTGTGACGTTCGCCTCGTAACCCTCCGGCGGGCTGCCCTTCCTGACGACGAGGATGATGGCGCGGTTCTCCATATAATCTCCTTTCGTCGTGGAGATGAGACTCTGGATCCCCGCCTCGTTCTCCGACCGGAGGTACGGCCTGACGTTCAGGTCGGCCACGCTGATCGCCGAAGAGCCGCCGGTGAGCAGGTTGAACCACTCACCGTCGTTGAAGTAGATCCGGTGTTCGTCATCGTCCATCCCCGAACCGGCCGTTGCCACCAGGATGAGGCGCGCCTCGCCGGCCCCGGAGAGAGCGACGGACTCGTTGAAGGCCGCCGTCGTGATGCAGTCTTCCGACGTCGTCCCGAAGTCCGGGTTGGCGTAGAGCGTATCCGACCCCTCGGCGATCCAGTAGGTCATCTCCGGCTCGGCGGGGTCCTCGGTGACGACCAGGAGACCGACGCCGTAGGTCGCAAAGACATCGTCTTTTCTCCCGTCGTTCTTCAGTTTCACGACGTGCTCTCCTGCGATGCCCCCCGGAACGCCGGTGACGTTGAACGCGTGCGTCTCAAGCAGATAGTTGTAGATCCCCTCGTCCTTCCGGTCGTTATAGACCCTGTCGGCTATGAAGTTCTTTCCGTCGACCGCGAGGCTGATCCTGACCGGGGTGCCCTCCTTCCTCTTCTCGTCGTGCCCCCATGTGGTGTAGATGTAGAGTCGTGCATAGTTGATCGTGCCGTTCGCAGGGGTGGGGACGTCGATCGTAAACTCCCTGCTCTCCCCAACGTGGATGAGCCCGGTGTAATCGCTGAACTCGTAGTAAGTCAGGTTCCCGTGGAGGGTATCCGAGACGGCGATGTTCAGGTCCTTGCCGATGTAGCCGTAGTTGGGAACGCTGCCGTCGGACCCGCCCCCGGACGTCGTGAGGTCGAAGTTGACGGAGGTGGTCTCGCCGTCGTTGACCGTGACCGTCCGGTAGTCTTCGCGCCCCTCCGCCCTCACCTCGACCGTGTAGTCGCCGATGATCAGGTTCTCCAGCGTCGCCGGGGTTACGACCGACATGTTCACTCCATCGAGGTAAACCCAGGCTCCCGACGGCTCGCTCGTCACCTCGATGCTCCCCGTTATCGGTTCGAGGTTGAAGTGGGCCGTGGCGTTCGCGCCTTTGGTCACCGTGACCCACCGGTCGTCGGGTATCCGGTACCGCTCCATCTCTACCCTGATCGAGTGGTCTCCGGCTGAGATCCCGGGAATCGTCGTGTTCGTCGTCCACTGGGTCGGTTCGTCGTCCAGGTAGATCGCCGCGCCGGCCGGCGCCGAGGTCACCCGGATCGATCCGACCTCCTCCTCAGGGTAGCGGACGGAGAGGAGGGCAAGCGGTATCTTGAAGAACGCACCCAGGAACCCTCCGCCGCTCCCGCTGACGCTGAGGTCGCGGGTGTAGGTGAACGTGCTCGTCGTCCCGGGTTCCAGGAGATCGGATACGTCCCACGTCTGGTACCCCGAGTAGGCGCCCTGCGGGTCATTGGCATCGAGCGGTTCTGTGTTGAACGAGAATTCGCCGACCTGGCTTGTCAGGTAGACGGCCGAGAACTCGGTGGCGGGGATGCGCTCGTCATCTTCAGGGAGGTCCCCGGTATCGAACATCGTCTCCCCCGTGTAGGTCTCGCCGAGGTACTCCTCGACGTAGTATGAGTGGACGTCGTGCCCCTGGTTCACCCAGTAGTATACCTCGTCGCCGTCGCCGTCGTCGTAGGCGACGACCAGCGTGACGAGTTTGATCCTCCCGTCCAGGGTCCCCTTATACCCTTCCGGCTGATCAACCTTCACCTCGGCGACAGGGTTTCTGCCGGTGATGAGATTGGTCACGTCGTACCACATCAGGTAATCGCTCGTTATCCGGTTGCAGTGGTTGTTCACCCAGACCGGGCTACCACCGTGGTATTCGAAGACGTACGGCTTCCGGAGTTCCTCGACGCCGAGTGTCTGCATCCCGGCCCCGCCGTTGAACTTCACGGTTGCCCGATGCTCATAGTTGTTCTGCATGTGGCCGCAGTAGACCGTGACGTAGAGGCGCGCCCACTTGATCTTCGTGTAGGAGGGAAGCGAGTACGGCTTCGTGACCTCGCGCTCCGTAGCGGTTCCTACGAAGGTGTCATACCATAACCCCCCGGAGACGGTACCTTCTTCGACCGTCGTCAGCGGGATGCCGCCCACGTACTGGTCGGCCGCCGCGGGTGCGGGCACCAGGGCGAGCAGCAGCATAAGAGATAGTGCAATTCCTGTGAAATATGATCTGTCTATTCTCATTTTTCATACCCCCGTCCGTATCGCCGTCACCGGGTTGAGGTGGGACGCCTTCAACGCCGGATAGAGGCCCGATACCAGAGAGAGAACTATCGCGATCACCATCCCGAGCACGAGAATTTCGGGCGTGATCAGGGTTATGTCGCCGTCTGCAAACGTGGAGAACGTATCGCCGAGTTGGGCGACGATAAACGGTTTCCCGAAGGTGTTGATCGCACCTGTGAATGCGATGCCTAAAAGATCGCCGAGGACGCCCCCGATCAATCCGATATAGAGACACTCGGCCAGGATGAGGTGGACGACGTCGCCGGGGGAGGCCCCGATGGCCATGGTGATCCCGATCTCCCGTGTCCGCTCAAAGACCGATGTGACCATCGTGTTGACGATCATCAGCACCCCCACGATCAGGGAGACCCCGGCAAAGAACGCCAGGATGAGGACGACG
>JALNXV010000379.1 GCA_023230175.1 Candidatus Cloacimonadota bacterium | reverse complement strand
TCCGCACCGGATTCGTCCTGAAGCAGAGGTACAAGAACGTGCCCTATGGCGATTCTTTCTACACGAATCTGACCGGTCTCAATGGTGATGAGTTCGACTTCTTCTGGCCGTACCGCGGCTATCTTCAGGTCAATGCCCCGCATTTCAATCTAACCGCTGGCAGGATCGGGATGAGCATGGGACCTGGCAAGACAGGGAATCTGATTATTTCGGACAATCTCAACTTCTACGACGGCATTGTGCTCAAGTTCTTCAGCAAGGGCTTCCAGTTCTCTACATCTGTCCAGTTCTTCACTCCAGAAACGGAGATGGGCACGGGGAAGAGGACTTTCGAGATGCTCATAGCCCATCGTGCTGAATTCGTTCCATTCTCGAAGCTTCGCATCTCGTTGAACGAAACCATCATGTACTGCGGCGAAAGCTTTGATATCCGGTTCCTCAATCCGATGGTGATCTACCATCAGTACTTCACCGCAGACCTTACCAATTCCATCATTGGAATAGATTTCAACCTGAACATTGTCAAAGGACTTGATCTTTACGGACAAGTGGCTATGGATCAATACCAGCTGTCAGGTGAAAACAAGGAAACTCCCAATGCATTCGGCTATCAGCTCGGCCTTGAATACAACATTGCTCTTGATGGCGGAATCCTGTCTTTCTGGGCGGAATTCACCCAGACTGACCCATGGATGTACCAAAGAGACGGAGTTGATTACATAGTCTGGTACCATTACAACTTCGGATACGAGAAGAGATTCATAGGCTATCCTTATGGCTGCGACTCCCAAGTCTGGGCACTCGGTGCTGAGTTCGACAGCCTGAGCTGGCTTGTCTGCAATGCAAAGCTCGTCTATTCGCGCCAAGGCGAGGTGGACATCGATTCTGATTTCGAGACAGAGAAGAATTCCGCTGACAGGACTCCTACTGGAACCCCGGAGAACGACCTGGCATTCTGCCTTGGCATTGAAGCATGTCCTTTCTGGAAATACTGCAAGCTATACGGTGGCCTGCAGTTCCATCATACTACGAATCTTGATCATGTGATTGGCCAGAAGGACATCAATGTCCAGGGAAGCGTGGGATTGTCGATAGAGTTCTAATCGGTGTTGCTTTGGCATTCCAACTGGGTTATCATGTTCAAATGAAGAAAAAACTGTTTGCTCTGCTTCTTTGTGTTTTTGTCCTGAGCTCTGCCATGGCTGCCAATGTTGACAGCCGGATGCTCATCTCGACTTCTCCGATCTATGATTACATGGACACTCTTTATTCGCTTTCTTCTATGAGCCAGCCATCGACCAACCGGCCATGGTCTGAAGCCGAGGCGCGGCAGATTCTTTCCAATGTGGACAGGTCAGCACTTGATCGGTTCGGGCAGAGCCTTTATGACGAGGTTCTTGGGATAATTGACGAAGGAGCCAAGTGGCAGATCAACGATGACTTCGGTCTGTCTGCCGATGCTGATTTCACCTATGAACTGTACGCCCACAGCAATGGCGAGGACTTCAATCTTGAGACTGATTGGATCCGAAGCTACAGCGACCGAAAGCCGCTGATGCACTTCGCCTTCGATTTCACTGCAAGTGATTTCTTCTACACTTCATTCGATGCGAATTATCAATTCGGACGTGCTTCTCACCGTGACACATTCAAGGGCTATGCCGGTTCACCGCTTGTCTCCGCTGATGGTTATGTCGGAAGCTACAAGCTTACTTCGGATTCTCATTATGTTTCCAACTCATATTTCTTCAGCACGCCGCTGGTGTCCAATTTCTTCACTGATACCTTTGATTTCAGCTTTGTGTGGCCGAAGAGGGCTATCTTCTCGCTAGGTGGCAAGAACTGGAATTTATCACTCAACCGTGACAGGCTCAAGATCGGAGATGCCTATCTTGGAAACATGCTTGTGGATGACAGCACTGATTACAATGACTTCTCAAGGCTTTCGATCTTCGTCGATGACTTCAAGTACGACTGGATCCTGATGTTCTTCAACACATGGACTTCAAGCGATGAGTATTCGGCCAGCGATATCAACGGCAATCGTATGATGATGATTCACACGCTCGAATTCAGGCTGTGGAACCGTGCAACGCTGAAGATCAGCGAGAACGTCATGTACCGATATGACACCCTGGACCTTCAGTTTCTGAATCCTGCCTTCATCTATCACAACCTGAATAATCGATCGATGTTCAATGCCATTGCCTATGTAGAGGCCAATGTCTCAATCTTCAAGGGCTTTCAGCTTTACGGCCAGTATGTGATGGATCAGGCACGTGCCTTGCATGAGGGAGCAGAGCAGAGTGATTCTTCGGGTTTCGTTGCCGGAGCTCAGTACGTTTGTGAACTTGGGAAGGGGTATCTGGAAAGCAATGCTGAGTTCGTATATACGACTCCGCTGTTGTATAGGCGTGACAAGCTGGATTTCATCAAGGTCTCACGCTATTACCATCTGGATGAGTTTGATACAAGCAGCTATGATGGGCACATTCCTTTCTTCGAGTATATTGGTTTCCAGTATGGCGGTGATACGATTGCCCTGAAGGTCGGAGCGGATTACACAAAGCCATCGGTATTCGGGACTTCTCTTTATGTTCTTCTGATGGAGCATGGCCAGATGAACATTTATATGAGCCATAATCAGAGCGCAAGCAATGAAGGGGAAGCAAACTATAGCGGAAAGACCCCATCTGGCGATGTGATCACCCGTGCCATTGCCGCAAGCTTCTCATTTGATGCCAGTCTTGATAAGGCTTTCAAGTGGCACGGGGTATCCGGAGGCTTCGAGCTGGATTGGATAGGACGCTGGAAGTACACCAAAGCTACTGAAGCCTACTCCGATCCTGAAATGGATTTGCAGTTTTCGTTGAGCATGACTGTTGCTCTTTGATGTGGAGGATTAAATGAAGAAGATCATCGTTTTCATCTGCATGCTGCTTTGTGCGGCATCGCTTTTTGCAGGTGTGACCGGCGTTGTGAATTTCAAGCCGTATTTCACCTATGACAATTCACCGGCAGCGATTGCTTCAGGGGCTGGAAATCTGAGTGCATGGAGCATTCCCGCTGATTGGTGGGAGAACAAGCATGATTACCTTCTCAAGCCGTATGCTGTGCCTAGCCTGCTTGACCTTGGTTTTGAAGTGGACACGAAGAACATCGACATGGTCTTTGTTCTTGATATCCGCCAGGATGCGCTTCAGATCCTCAAAGACGATGGTAAGCTCATGACGAACATTCCGTTTGTCGGAGCCATGATCGATCTGAACATGCCGCGGGTAGGATATGTGGATTTCACTTCGAATGACAGCGCTTTCTATGCTTCAATCGGAAGACGCCAGATCAAATGGGGACCGTCAGAGTACGACATGGCGATATCCGATGCCCAGCCTTATCTGGACAATGCTTTCATGCGCTTCGATGTTCCGATGAGCAATGGATGGAACTTCTGGTACAATTTCATTGGAATCGCATATAAGCTTTTCATGGATTATGGAACGGATGTTGGTCCGAAATCTACTTTCGCCCACAGGA
>JALNXV010000034.1 GCA_023230175.1 Candidatus Cloacimonadota bacterium | reverse complement strand
ATTAGAAATATTAGGGGTAGATAAGGCTGATTTAAATTCGTTTATCTTTATTAATAAAGGTTTTAGTAGTATGCTAATATCCCCTTCAGAACCGGTGACAGGATAACTTTTACCTCCGGTTGCAAGCATTAAATATTTTGTTTGAATAGTTTTTTGTTTTGACTTAAGGATTATAAATGACTCTGTATAGGTAATGCTTGATATAGCAATGTTATTTATAATTTCAATATTATTAGTACGTTGTTTTAAAATTGTATTTATAATTTCTTGTGAATTAAGAGACCTTGGAAATACTTTACCATCTTCTCTAATAAAAGATTCGATACCTATTTTTTTAAAATATTGAATTAAGTCTAGGTTAGTTAAATTACCCAAAACTGATTTAACAAAGTTTTTTTTCCCACCGTAATGATTACTAAACTCTTCAACAAATTCTTTAGGATGTTTATTTTTATATTCATTATAATTTGTATAATTACATTGATTATTCCCGGAGATTGATAATTTTTGAGCAATAGTATTTCTTTTCTCTAAAACTATTACTTTCATATCTTTCTTAATATTAGAAAGCAAAGAACAAGCAAAAAGTCCAGCTGCACCACAACCTACGATTGCTAAATCATACATATTTAAATTGACCTTGAAAGGTTTTCTATGTAATTCATTACTGTATTTATGTATTTATTTGGGAAAAGTTGAGCTAATCTTTCAGGGATATTATCTTTGATTAGAGTTATAAGATTAGGTTTATAATTAAATTGTTTCAACCATGAAAGCATTCCTATTAACATATCATTACGATAAACAAGATGCTTATAATCTATTAATTTATTATCGAAAATAAGGTCATTTAGAAGAGTTTCTGATAAAAGTTCTTTTTCATTTTTAAGATGAAGAGATAGAACTTCGTTGATTTGATTCAATTCAAAAGCATTAACTATTGATTTTAATATATCAATCTTATCAAAATCTCTTACAAAGAGACAAACTTCATTTGATAACATATCTAAGCTTTCAGGTAAATTTTTCTTATTGTGATATTTAACAGCATTAATAATTGAATCATCTATTGATAAATCTAAAAAAAAAACATCATTTTTAAGAATATGTGCTCCGAGGTCTCCATGATCTTCAGAAAGAGAATCAGAATATGTTTTATATTTTCTGTATTGTTCAAATCTACCAACATCATGAAAAAGAGATGAAGCCAATATAATTGATTTTGTTTTAGATTCTATATCATACTTATAACATTCAAAAAAATTAAAAGCTTCATCTAAAACTCTTAATGAATGATTAAGTTTAAATGTTATATTCTCATTATCTACCGAATTGTCAGTATAAAAATTTGAAACATATTTCTTGAAAAGAATAACATTTTTTGTAATTGATTGTAACATTGTTGAATTCCTCTAATGTTAATTTTATAATAGATTACTTTTTTAATGACCAATTAGTTCCTTCTATAGTATCTCTTAACTCTATATTTAATTGAGTTAAGTCATTTCGAATCTTATCAGCTATTTCAAAATTCTTTTGTTTTTTTGCAAGGCTTCTAATTTCAATCAAAAGAGTTATTAATTTTTCAGCTTTATCATCTATCTTGTTATCAAGTTCATCCTTTAATTTACTGAAAAAACCTAGAACGCTACCGAGTTCATATAATAAGTTAGCAGCTTGAATATTATGTGATTCTTCAGTATTTTGATTAAAGCAAATTTTAGATAGTTCAAAAAGATACGCTATTGCTTTTGCAGTATTAAAATCATCATCCATAGCAGCAAGAAAATTATTTTTTATTTCAGTTAAATCTGTTGATAAATGATCATTTATTATATTTTCTTTATACACAGGAAGTTTTTTAAAGACTTCATAAAATCTATTAATAGCAATTCTTGATTCTTCAAGTATTTCTTGATTATAATCTATAGGGCTTCTATAATGTTTTGACAAGAAAAAGAATCTTATAGTATCTGCATTATATTTTTTTAAAACGTCTCTGGCAGTAAAGAAATTATTAAGTGATTTTGACATTTTATCGCCTTCAATATTTAGAAATCCATTATGTAACCAGAAATTTGCTAAAGGCTTATCATCGATAGCTTCTGCTTGAGCAAGTTCATTTTCGTGGTGTGGGAATATTAGATCGATTCCTCCTCCGTGAATGTCAAAACTCTGTCCGAGATGTTTTTTTGACATTACTACACATTCTGTATGCCAACCGGGTCTTCCATTACCCCAAGGGCTTTCCCAAAAAGGTTCTCCGGCTTTAGCCTTTTTCCATAAAGTAAAGTCGAAAGGATTATGTTTTTGAGTATTTGCTTCAATTCTAGCTCCTGCTTGAAGATCATCGAGATTTTTACCTGAAAGTTTACCATAGTCTTTTTTCTTATCAACGGCAAAATAGACATCTCCTTGGCTTTCGTAAGCATATCCTTTATTTACTAAATCTTGAATTAAAGCAATCATTTCCGGCAAATAATCTGTTGCTTTAGGATTAAGAGTAGCTTTTTGAATATTCAATTGTTTTAAATCTTCAAAAAAGGCTTTTATATATTTTTGAGTAATATCTTTATAGTCAACATTTTCATCGTTTGCTTTAGCTATAATTTTATCATCAATATCTGTAATATTTTGAATATACGTAACATCAAACCCTTTATATTTGAAATAATTTCTAACCACGTCAAAAAACAAAAAAGGTCTAGCGTTTCCAAGGTGAAAATAGTTATAAACAGTAGGTCCACAGACATACATTTTAATTTTATTCTTTTCTATAGGTTTAAATTCTTCTTTAGTTTTGTTTAAAGTATTAAAAATTTTCATTATTACTCCTGATTATAGATTTTATTAAAAGAGATAAACGATATTTGTGTAGGTCCGCCTTTTTTAATTTTAAAAACATAAGGTAGAAATTCATCATTTAGTTTTTCATTAATTGAATGTTCAAAAACTAATATTCCTTCATTATTAAGAATATGTTGATTTCTTATTAAGGTAATTATTGTATTTAAGAAATTTTTATTATAGGGTGGATCGGCTAAGATTAAATCGTATTTGTTTGAACAATGATTAATAAAGTTTTCGGCTTTTTTCATATTAACAGAGCATTGTGAATGACAATCTAATCTATTTAAATTATTAATAATAGTACTGACAGACTTCTTTGAGCCTTCAACAAAATCAATATGGTCAGCTCCTCGAGAAAGTGCTTCAAACCCTAAAGCTCCGCTTCCTGCAAATAAATCTAATACATTAATCATATTTATATCGAGATTATTAAGAACAGAAAAAATCATTTCTCTAAAAAAATCAGTAGTTGGTCGAGCAGTAATTCCTTCAACCGCATCAATTTTTTGTCCTTTGAATCGTCCGGAAATAATTCTCATTTTATACTGATAAAGCTAATTCAGAAAAACTTAAAAATAACTCTGTTTGATTTTTTAAATCATCAAAAATATTTTCTTCTGAGTTAGAGTTATCTAAAAAATTAAATTGATTATAGATAGAACTTTGAACAGGTTCATGAGGGAAATCTTCAAAAATTTCATATCCGAATAAATTTGTTAAGTGATCAGCTACGTGAATTATATTTGATAAATTTCTTAATTGAGGTTTTGTTAAAGTTGGTCTATGGTGATGTTTCATTATTTCAATTATAGGATCGGGTAAATTCCAATATCTAAATAATTTTGCAGCTTCTTCAGAATGGGAAGTTTGGAATATTTCTTGTTCAGCTTGAAAAAGAGATATATTATAGTTTTTAGAATGTATAATAAATTCTTTAAATTTTGTAGGAGCTAATATATCTAAGATAATGTATCCTAAATCATGCATTAGAGCACTTAGGTATAAGTAATTAAGTTCTTCTTCGCTTATTTCATTTTTATAGTCATAAAAATTAATAATTTTCCTGGCAAGAAAGGCAACACTTAATGAATGTTTCCAAAATTTATCGATAACGATATTACTTAGAGTAAACTTTTTTAATACTTGGGATATGTATATAGTCATAGCGACTGTTTTAACATCATTTCTTCCGAGTCTTGTTACAGCTGTATTTAAATCAATAATAGGTACTACACCACCAAATAGTGCACTATTTGCAATAGATAAAATCTTTGCGGTTATTCCACTATCAAGAGAAATGATTTTAGCTATCTCTTTATTTGATAAATCTTTATCACTAGAAACTTCTATTAATTTATTTAAAGCAGCCGGTAAAACCGGTAAGGTCTGTAAATCAATTTTAACTCCGTATAAATCAACCATTATTTCCTCTCGTTTTCATTAAGCTTATTATATTTAAATTTAAAAAATAACTGTTTAGGTTTTGGTACAAAAGATGGACAACTAACAAGAGTTACAGTCTTTTGTTGTTTACATTTATTTAAACATTTCTCACATAATTTATTTATATTTTCGTTATCTATGTTTTTTTTCAATTATTTCTCCTATAGAATATCTTTAAAGAGCAATTTAATTTCTTTTAATTCGCTGAGTGTAATCATTGATAATTTCTTATCACTACCTAATTTAGAAATGATATATTCGGAAAATTCTGAGATTGTATAGTATAAAAAATTATTATCATTGGATTGTTCTTGTTTAATGGATTCAATTTTGGGTCTATCAGCTGGTTTATCAGGTATAAACTCGCTTTCTATTTGTTCAGCACCTTCCATTTCTAACTCGTCTTCATCAAATTCTTCATCAGTAAATTCTATTTCATCATTTTCAATCTGATGAATTGCTTTTTTATATTCTTTATATTGAGTATCAGGGATAAGTTTAAAATAAATCTTGTCTTCTTCATTAAAGATGGTATTTGTAATATCATTATAACTAAGACTATTATCTGTAAATATTTTATCGTGAGCATTTTGCAATCTGTTTTTTAAATCTTCAGTTGGATTTTGTTGATATAACTGTTGATATATAATAAATGAATCAAAAAATTGTTTTTGGGCGTCATACAATTGAGCTAAAGTAAGGGTTGGGTTTATTTTTTTATCTACAGCCATTTTATTCTCCAATACATAAATAATTTAAAAGATTTATAAATGTTTTATCACCGATTCCGGAAATCTCTTTTAGTTCATCCATTTTACGAAATTTTACTATTTGTTTTCGATATTCTAAAATATCTTGTGCTTTCTTGGGACCAATACCTTTAATGCTTATTAACTCCTCATAACTTACTGTATTAATATCATATTTATGTTGATTATTAACATTATCAGTTTTTGGCAAATTTAATTTAGTCTCAGAAACAAAAAAAAACTCTTTTATTTTTTCAAAAGTTTTAGGTCCAATTCCATTGACCTTTAATAAATCATCTAAATGTTTAAATCCATAATCATTTTGAAAATCTATAATTGCTTTCGCTTTAACAGGACCAATACCTGTGATATAGAGTAATTCATCATATTTTACATTATTTAAATCATAGCTAATCTGAAAATCATCTTGTAAGGTATTGGATATTTGCTTATTAGTATGCTCATTTATTTGAATATTTTTTTCAGATGTCGGTATATAACCAAATAAGCTTAAAGCCGATCCTAAAGAAATAATTACTAATATAATAAACAATATTTTTTGTTCATTATTTGTTAATAACCTACTTAAAGGATTATACACAAATATATCCTTGTTTGTGCTTAAAAAGTATAACAAACTTTATTTCTTTCTTCATATATATCAACTCCGATTATCAAGTAAATAAAAAGAAGTTATCATTGTCAATAAAATTTTTTATAATTTTATTGAATTGTAGTAAATATGTCTTAGATCTTTAATTTCTAAATCGATTAAATTATTTATTTTCAGTCTGTTGCTTTGAACTTTCCCTATCCTTAAATATTTTTGATTATTGTCTTTTAATATAGTTTCAAATTTCTCAATATTTTCTTTTTTTATAGAAACAATAATTCTACTATGAGCTTCTCCGAAAAGTTCAAAATCAGTTCTAAATTTGAAATCCATATTAATTAAACAACCAAGATGTTGTTTATTGAAACAAGATTCCATTAAGCAAATTGCTAAACCACCTTCAGAACAGTCATGAGCTGATTGTAACAGTTTTTGATTTGTTAATAAATTCATAGTATTATAAAGTATAGATTCTGTTTTCAAGTTTACTATAGGAGGAAGGCCCATAGGTTTATTTATCAAAATATGTTGGTATTCACTACCACCAATTTCATTACAATTATCTCCAAGAAGATAAATGAAATCTCCTTCATTTTTAAAATCATAAGTAACTGCATTTTCAATATTATCAATGATACCGAGCATTCCAATAGTTGGAGTTGGGTATACTGCTGAGACAGGATTCTCGTTATAAAAAGAAACATTACCGCCGGTTACAGGTGTTACAAAAGCCTCACAAGCGTCCTTCATCCCTTTAATTGCTTCAACGAAATTCCAATACACTTCAGGTTTATAAGGGTTACCAAAATTCAAACAATTTGTTATCGCTACAGGTTTAGCTCCGACACAAACAACATTTCTGGCAGCTTCCGCAACAGCTCCTTTTGTTCCCTCATAAGCATCTAAATAACAATAGCGACCATTACAATCCGTTGAAACAGCTAATCCTTTTTGAGTATTTTTAACTCTTATTAAAGCTGCGTCACCACCTGGTTCAATCATTGTATTAATTTGTACCATATGATCATACTGTTTGAAAATTGCTTGTTTAGAAGCAATATTTGGATTCGAACATAGTTGTTTAAGCATATTATTATAATCTTTTAAGATTGGAGTATCTTCAGGGTTATAGTTTCTTGTTGCAAGTAAATAAGCAGGTTTTTTATATTCACGATCATAAACAGGAGCTTCTCCTCCAAGAACTAAAAAGTTTGATGGTAATTCTGCTTTAATTTCTCCATTAAATCTTACTCTTAATAATGCATCATCAGTTACTATACCGACTTTTTCTGCATCTAAATCCCACTTTTCAAATACTTCTTTAACTTCAAGGTACTTATCCGGTTCCACAACTAATAACATTCTTTCTTGAGATTCAGATAACATAATTTCATAAGCAGTCATATTTGATTCTCTTTGTGGTACTAAAGCAACATCTAAATCAATACCTGTACCGGATTTTGCAGACATTTCACTTGACGAACAGGTTAATCCTGCTGCTCCCATATCTTGAATACCAACAACTAAACCTTTTTCTATGACTTCTAAGGTTGCCTCCAATAGAAGTTTTTCCATAAACGGGTCACCGACTTGAACTGCTGTTCTTTTTTCTTCTGAATCTTCAGTTAATTCAACAGAAGCAAAGGTTGCCCCATGAATACCGTCTCTACCGGTTTTTGAGCCAACATAAACTACATAATTACCGGGGCCTTTAGCACCGGCTGACATTAGATTTTTATGTTCTAATATACCAACAGCCATAGCGTTTACTAAAGGATTACCTTTATATGCCTCATCAAAGTAAACTTCACCACCAACAGTTGGAACACCAAAACAATTTCCATAATCAGCAATACCCTCAACTACGCCTTTTACAAGATGTTTTACATTGTTATCGTTTAGGCTTCCAAATCTTAAAGAATTTAATGCACAAACCGGACGTGCTCCCATAGTAAAGATATCTCTTAATATTCCACCAACACCGGTTGCTGCTCCATGATATGGTTCTACAGCTGAAGGATGGTTATGACTTTCTATTTTAAAGGAAACTGCTAAACCATCACCTATATCAACAACTCCGGCATTCTCTTCTCCCGCTTTTGACAAAATCGCCTGTCCATCTTTAGGTAATGTTTTTAAATATTTGATAGAATTTTTATAACTAGCATGTTCTGACCACATCACTGAAACAATACCAAGTTCAGTAAAAGTTGGTATTCTCCCAATTCTTTTTATAATTTTATTAAATTCATCTTCAGTTAATCCATGTTCTAATGCTAATTCTAATGTCACTTGAGGTTCTTTCATATTTTTATCCTTTGATAAAGTTTTCTTTGTATGTCTTATTTCAAAAATGTGATAATTAGTCAATACAATTTTCCAAAAAATTGTATTTCTGTGATTTTTTATATTGATAACTCAAGAAATAAACTAAGCGTAAAAAAAAATTAACATTTTCAAATTCAAGACAATCGTTAAATAATTGTATATTATGTTTACATATTAATTTTATCATTTACCGGAAAATGTGTACGTAAACATAAGTGTTAAGATTATATACAATTTTGTTTTATTATTCGTGAGTAAATTACTTATTGATTCAATTTTGATTATTAGCTAAATAATTAGTATATAGTAATTTAAGTTTATAATAATTTGAAAAATTTTTGTTGACAAAAAATCGTTTACAATTATTTTTGAAATATAGGGTGGAATAAATAGATAAATAGGGTGTTTGGATTTTTAGCCAATCTTCATTTATCTCCTTTTTATTAAGTTAAGGGTATCAATAGATACCCTTTTTTTTTGTATTATTAAATATTTAATCATTAGGGCTATTGAATAATATCAAAAATTACTTCATAAACTCAAAACTTTTAAAATGATTATTGATTGATATTCTTATAGTTAATGAGATTTTTAGTGCAAGCAAGAATGCTCGATAACATTATAATTAATCAGTCTTCACTAGTATATTGTTTATTTTATTGTAAAGTATGAAATTAGATACGATCAAAATACAAGGGACCTCCAGGATGCTTTTTTTCCATCCTGGAGGTCTGCTGTAGCTTACTTATAAATTTTAATGATAAATGTAAATGATGAATAGATTATTCTTTTTGATTATCATTAATTACAGTTAAGTCTTTGAGTAATTCTTTACTCAATTCTATATTTTCTTTATTTACATAAATTTTTGGACTACCAAAAATTTGATTAAAACCCATTAATTGTCCTGCTCCTAATAGGTTCTGTAATTTTTCATTTTGTACCCAAAATTCAATTCCTTCGCTTTCGAGAAGTGATTTAGCGATTGCAAGTAATGAGGCATCAGGAGGGGTATAAATCGGATAAAGTTCTTGATATTCAATTTGATTTCGTATTGGTTCTTTTTCTAGAGAATTAAGGCAAATAGGGCATTCAATATAATCATCAGGATAGTGTTTGTTACATTTAGTACAATACATAATTAACTCCTTTATCATAAGATAGTTAAAACTCAGCAAATAGCAAATTTTTTAAATAAATAGGTCAATATATTTAATATGAAAGATATTCAGGTGTGATTTAAGTTAACATAAAAACCTTTTAAACACAGCATTTTGAAAGACAAACAAAAAAATATTTTCTTAAAAAAATAATTGACAAATTTCATACAAATATCATATTAGTTTATAATGTAAAGTATATAGAGTGATTGAAAGGAGTCAGGATGAAGAAAAGTATTATTTTAATCCTTCTAACCCTATTTGTTTTAACTTTAAATTGTCCTCTTGTAGCAGAAGTTGAAAATAACACTTACAGTTCGATTATTAAACAAAATTTTTCATCTCAATCGGGCAACCAAATAACTTTGGAAATTATTTTTGATATACCTGAGGGATATCATCAAACATTTCAAGAAGAGTATTTTGGGATTGAGATAGTAGATGAAAAAGAAACCGGTTTTTTTACTGAAGGTAAAACTTTTTATCCGGAAGAAGGAGAACTTGATGAGTTTAAACATTTAAATTATCGTGGAAATATCACCATAAAAAAAGATATTCTAATTAGTGAAAATGCAAAAAAAGGTGATTATCAATTACAAGTAATATTTTATTATCAACTATGTGAAGATGATGGAGCTTGTTTAATTCCCGAAGAAGAATATCATAATATTACTGTAAATGTTTTAAATGATTCTGTTGCAGGAGCAACTACCGGGTCAAATAAATCTGATGTTTTAAAATATCTCATTTTAGCCTTTGTTGGTGGAGTAGTTTTAAATCTAATGCCTTGTGTATTGCCAATTTTATCGATTAAAGCATTTGCTATTGTTAAACAAAGTCAAGATTCACCAAGGGATATTTTCTTAAACGGTTTTTTATATACTTTAGGTATAATTTTTTCATTCATTGTGTTAGCTACGGTTGTAACTATCATTAAATTATCCGGTGAGCTGGTTGGTTGGGGTTTCCAATTTCAAAATACCGGATTTGTAGTATTTTTATTAAGTTTAATGTTTGTTTTTTCATTATCCTTGTTTGATGTATTTGTATTTCAAGCTCCCGGCATTAGTGTTGCATCTCAAGCTTCAGGGAAAAAAGGATACTGGGGATCATTTTTAACCGGAATTTTTGCAGTATTATTGGCAACTCCTTGTACTGCACCATTTCTCGGTGCTGCATTAGGTTTTGCGTTTACACAACCTCCGGTAATTATTTATGCAATATTTATTTTAGTTGGATTAGGTTTAGGATTCCCATTTTTAATAATAGGTGTATTTCCTAAGGCAGTAAAGGTTTTCCCTAAACCCGGTGAGTGGATGAATATATTTAAAGAAATTTTAGGTTTTTTACTCTTAGCATTTGCTGTAAAAATGGTTCAAGTGATATTAGTTCAAATGGGTGGAGCTTATGTAATTAATGTCTTATTATTTTTATTGATACTTGGTTTAGCAGCATGGATGTATGGTCGCTTTGTAACTCCAATGCATACCAAAAAAACTCAATGGATTATAACATTTCTTGCTGTTTTAATTATAATCTTTGGTGCAATGCTAACTCTTAAGGGTCAAGCACCTGCTAATACAGAAAATAGTTCAACCTATGATAGTTTTTGGACTAAATTTTCCGAGGAAGCGATAGAACAAGGTATATCTGAAGGGAAACCCGTCTTTGTAGATTTTACTGCAGCATACTGTATGGTATGTAAAACTAATGAAGCTACAGTAATAAATACATCTGATATAAAACAAGCCTTTACAGATAAAGGTGTTCTAATGCTAAAAGGTGATTATACAAAAAAAGATCCCTTAATTCATAAATGGTTACAACAGTATAATAAAGCGGGTGTTCCCTTATATTTACTTTTTGTTCCTGGTAAAACAGAACCTATAGTATTCCCTGAGATAATAACAAAACAAATGATTTTTAATGCTTTAGATGAAATTAAATGAGGTTTTTTATGAAAAAAATTATATATATTATTATTGTAGTTGCTTTTATAGTAACTGCATGTGATAGATTTAAGCATAGTTATAATGAGGTAGTCTCACAAACTGAAGATGAATTTATTCAATATTTTGAAGAACAAACAAGTCTTAACTTACGAGAAAATAATATAAATACTGTATTAGAATATTATTCTGATACATATTTAAATAATGGCTTGACTAAAAGTGGTATCAGTTCATTTTATAATTCTAAAGAATGGACTGAGAATGCATTAATGACAATAACACTAAGTAATGACAGTAAAACTATTGCATATAACATACTAGTTTCTGATACCGGTATTGATTTTGATACTACTTGGGTCGATTATTTAAGTAAAGTTGATAATAAATGGCTTTGGTCAGGTAATCAAGAATCCGGTATAGAATTACCTCAAAAAATAGTTATTGCTCAAGCTTTTACAGGGTTGACTTGTCCTAATTGCCCATTTTCTGAGGCTGAGTTAAATGCAATCTATCAAGCAAATCCTAATAATTTTATTATCCTAAAATATCACGTAGGTGACAGTTTAGCAACCTATTCTCAACCTACTATGGAAGCTTCATATTACGGTTTAAATTCTCTTCCAACCGTAGTTTTTGATGGGCAAAATGTCTTAGTTGGAGCTTCAACTGAGATATTAGATTCTTATGAAGTTATTGCAGAAAATATGATAACTGAAGAAGCACAAGTATTTTTAGATTTAGAATCATATTCTTTTGTTGGTAATACTATTACAGGAAATGTAAATATTAGTTTTGACAATACTTTTGACACAAGTAATTTATATTTATATTATGTTATATATGAAGATGAAACAACAGCATTAAATGCAGTAAATGAACCTGCAACAAAAGTAGTAAGAGAAAGAAATAGAAAGCTATTAGAAGATTTACAAAATAATAGTACAATAGATTTTTCTATAGAATCTGACCATTTTACAGATACCGATTTAAATTTGGTATTATGGATTCAAAGGATACAAGACGTATCAAATCAAAACTTAGAAACAGATAAAATTTATAATGCGATAAAACAAAAAATTGATAGAGGTGAAAAATGATTAAGAATTTAACAATAATCTGTATATTATTAATAATATTTACTGTATCTTTATGGTCAGAAGTGCCTGCATTTAGCATTGAAACTTTAAACGGTGATGTACTAAAAAGCCAGGATTTACTTGAAGACAACATTATATATTTAGATTTTTGGGCTACTTCTTGTCAACCATGTTTGAGACTCTTACCTCAAGTTAGTAATCTTGTAGAGAAATATCCGGATGTTACATTTATTGCTGTCAGTATTGATAGTCCCAGACATAAAAATAATGTATCAAAATTAGTTCGTTCACAAAAATTTGAATTTATAACAGCTTACGACAGTAATAAAGCTTTACAAAAACTTTTTAATGTAACCAGTATTCCGAGAAGTATAATCATCAATAAAAAAAGGGAAATAGTGTTTGATCATTCCGGCTTCAATTCCGGAGATGAGCAAGAGATAGAAAAAGCTTTACAAGAAGCATTGAAGGGTGAATAAATATGAAAATTAAATATATAATGATAACCCTTTTATCCTTATTTATAAGTCAAATACTTTTATCTCAAAATGTTAGTATAAATGGTGAAAATAATGCAAAGTTTATACATAGAACAGTTACTGATTCATTAAAGAATTATTTTGAAAATGAACTTAAATTACGCCTTGATTATAAATATTTTGCCTTTGGTATGACCTTTAAAGCAGAGTTACCAAAGTATGATCAATATCAAGCTATCGGTGAGCTTAATCCTAATCAAGTATCTTATGAATGGACAGATAGATATGCTCAAGTTAATTATGATAAATTATTTCTTAAAGCAGGTACTATCGAAGAATCCTTTGGTGCGGGTATAATTTTAAGAAGTTGGAATGACACTGATCTTGATAGAGATAAAAGATTAGAAGGTGCACAAGCAAAATATCAATTAGATAATTATAATGTTTCTGCAGTTTATGGAGTATTGAAAAATGACGTCCAAGATATTAATATACATAAAAATGATATTGTTGCCGGTATAGATTTTGAAATGAGACCTCTCGATATTCTTACATTCGGAGCATCAAGCGTACAATATAAACAAAAAGATATCATCACTAACAATCAATATACTCATTATAATCTTTATGGTAGTAGAGTCAATTTAATGACAAATTATTTTGAATTATACACAGAATATACTGAATTAAGAAGAGAACATAATTTACAAGATAATTTTAGAGGATATGCCTTATATAGTGTAAACTCTATTTATTTTGGTGATTTTACTCTAAGTAGCGGATATAAGAGATATAATAGATTTTCTTACGCTTTATCAGATTTGCCTACATTAAATCATTACGATGAACTACTTTCATCTTATGCTGTAATTGATTTTGAAGAAGGTCTATTAGGAGAAATTAGATATATACCAAATATGGATAATCAATATCTTATAAGCTATGCTGAATCGTGGAATAAAAATTTTACAGCAAGACATTCAAATTTGTTTGCAGAATATAAGAAAAATTTTAATACTTATAGTTTAACCTTAGATTTTGAACTACTTGAAAAAAAACAAGATGACCTTTCTCAGTGGGAAAAAGAAATTAAACCAACTGTATATTTAGATTTCTATAATTTCAAAATACCAACACTAACAAAATTATCATGGTCATATTTATCTGAAGAACATTTTAATATTGAGAAACAAAAGCATACACCATATTTACAATTAGACTTAAAACTTAATAAAAAATTTGCAGTATCAGTATTTAGTGAGTATGAATTTACAGGAAAAGATGACTTTGGCAAAAATTCTGCTTGGATAGGAACTGAACTTGTAACTTCAATTTCTGACCATTCAGAAATAAAATTATTCTTAGGTAAAGAAAAAGGCGGAAAAGTTTGTAGAAACGGGGTTTGTCAGTTTCAAGCACCTTTTGAAGGCTTAAGGCTTTCTCTTAATACAAGATTTTAAGGAGTTAAAATGAAAAAATATTTATTATTAACCGGGCTAATGTTGTTATCTAGTTTAATGATATTCGCAACACCTTTTTTCCCAAAAACTAACGTTATGGAACTTACAATCGGAGAAGAAACTAATTTGGAAGACATTAATGCCGGTAACCTTAGACTTGAAGAATCATACCCTGAAGATGAATTAATAATTTTAAACTATTATCCGTCTAGCTCAGAATATGGAAATGAAGATTCTCAAGATTGGATTGACAATCTTGGTGCATCAGATGGAGTATCTTGCTTCTTAAATGGATCAAAGAAACTAAATACATTTCACAAAACAATGAATTTTGGTCAGCCGGTTTATGGTGAAATGCAAGCAAAAAGATTTGCATCATCACCGCTTTATATTGATTTTCTTAACTTTAATACTAATACTAACGAAATAAGCTTTATGATTAGAGATGCTGATGATGGTTTAGTATTTACAGATTTAACATTAAGTTATTTAATCGTAGAAAAACAAGCTACTTCAAATAATAGAAATATAGTAAGATATATACATAATGAAACACTTTCAATATCTACAGATGGTGGACTTACAGAGAAAAACTTTACACCAACAGGTCAATATACTGATGATTATAAAGTCGTTATCATTATTAGAGATCAAGATTTAAATGTAATACAATCTACTTCAACAATAGCATCAAAACCGATTTTTAGAATAGTTATGCAAGAAGATTTATCTATTTTAGGAACATCAACTGAATCTTTTGATTACGGATATTTTGCGATAGTAAATCCTTTTTATGATACAGATTCTATTTGGAATATAAATATTCAACTGATTAACGATAATATTCCAACTAATTGGAGTACTTCATTTTGTGATCATGAAAATTGTTATGCCTTTGGCTACACTGATTTTCAAATATGTGGTGGAGATTATCATGAATTTCATGCTACTATCTATCCCAACGGACCCGGTTATGGTCAATTTAGTTTTAGAATAGAAGCAGAAGAACAAATAGATTTTATAAATCATTACTATTCAACAAATGATGCAGATTTATTAGTAATCCAAGACAATATGAACGAAGACAATGATGAAATTATTATTGAATCTCTAGGTGGTACAGGTTTATCTTATGGAATTTTTAAGCCGGGTTTTTCAAGTTATGATTTTAATGATTTTCAATCTGAGAGTACTCTCATTTGGAATGCCGAAACAATCTATTCCAATTTACCTTATAGTGCTTTAGAAAGTTTTCAAAATAATATCCAAAATGGTTCTAATTTGATTGTGATGGGACAATATTTAACAAACATTCTTGATAATAATAATACATCAATGTATGCAAATCAAATTACTCAAGATTTCTTATCTAATGTTTTAAATGCTGAACTTATAGAAAGTGGCAATCTCAGCACTAATATTATCGGAGAAGAAGGTACTTTTTTCCAAGCACATAATTTTGATTTAATAAATGATAACATTATAAACGCAAATTATTCTCCAAATTCAATATCAGGTACTAATCCAATCTTCAGAGAT
>JALNXV010000378.1 GCA_023230175.1 Candidatus Cloacimonadota bacterium | reverse complement strand
GAGCCGTGAACCAAGGCTTGACCGGATCACCAAACTTGATGGGTTCTCCGTGGGCGACGCCATCAAATTTGTCGTCGAAGTGGCGGGAGTGGATATCAACATTTCAACTGACTTGAACTTGGTGGCAGGGGGGGGCTGATGTTTCAAACTAAGACATTCAACAGCATTGTCGCTTCGATGATTAACCGCGTAACGGCTGCAAATTCCACATTGACAGACTTTAATACGGGCAGCGTGCTGCGGACGTTAATAGAAGCGATTGCAGCCGAAATTGACGAATACTATCAGGTACTTTTAAAGGGATTTTATGAAGCCGTTCCGGTTGCTATCTACAAAACCTTTAGCTTCGGGCGGTTAACGGCAGAAAGCGCAAGCGGATATGTTACGTTCACGCGGGAAAGCGGAATAACGGGAGACATTACAATTCCCGCCGGAACTCGGGTATCCACCACAAATGGGGAAGTAGAGTACATCGTCCCGAACAGTTACATAATCGCCTCGGGAAGCAACACCGTGGAGGCGTTGATTACAGCGGAAGAAGCTGGAGCCAGCGGAAATTGCGCGGCGTCAGGAGTCGATACGCTTGTCAGTTCGGTCTATGGAATTGCGTCCGTGGCGAATTCGGCGGCTATTGCCGGGGGGCGTGATGAGGAAACCGACGCAGAGCGGAAATTGCGGTTTCAGCAGTGGCTGGTAACATTGGCCCGGTCCACCAAAGAAGCAATTGAATATGGGGCAAAAAGTGCTGTGTTGACTGATGCACTGGGTAACGTCACGGAACAAGTAACTCAGGTCTTGATCCATGAACCGTATGTCGATGGAAGTCATGTTGTAACCCCCGGCTACATCGATGTGCATATCTGGAATGGCGTAAACGGGGCCAGTTCATCGCTGCAAGCGGAAGTTCACAAAATTCTTTACGGTTATACGGATACTTCGGGGGCAAAGGTTCCGGGTTGGAAGGCCGCTGGCGTAATCGCAACTATCTATGAGGTAGTAGGCGAAAGCACCAATGTAACGGCAGTTATAACGCTGGACGGAACGCGAACCGATGTTGATGTCAATGCAGACGTTGAGCTGGTCATCGGTGAGGTTTTCGGAGCGCTTAAGATCGGGGAAAGCTTAATCTGGGCCAAGTTGCTGCACGCAATTTTAGAAGTGGAAGGCATCGCGGATATATCTCTTATTGACCCGGAAGCTAACGTTGACCCTTCGGATGGCTTTCGGATTCTTGTCCCTGGGGCGGTTTCGCTCTGGTATATTTAAAATCGAGGGTATCAATGACGATTTTGCAAAAATTGCTTGATTTTCTTCCGACTTATTTCAACACCGACCCACAAAAAGCTCCTATGTTTAAACTGGTCTATAAGAGTGGGACGGAACCTTTCAAATATTCGATTGAAGACGATCTATTCTATGCGAGTCCTTCGGGCGGCATGTCCAAAGACTTTGAAATCGATCTGTCGGGGAAAACCGTTCAAGACCTTATTGATGATTTAAACGCCACCAGCACCTGGAGTATAAAAAGCGATCTTCTTGTGGGGCTATATGCTCGCGGAGGGGCAGGCAATCCAAATGCGGCCCTCTGTTACGGAGGCACCACCAACAGTTCAACTGTATATGCCACTACCGAAGAATACGACGGGGCTTCCTGGGTTTTGGGAGCCAACATGCTGGTTGCAAGATTTGGGTTTGGCAGTGCCGGCACTTCAACTGCCGCCTTAGCTGCCGGAGGGTATAACGCTGGTAACCTCAGCGGCACGGAAGAATACAACGGCGCTTCCTGGGAAACAAGCGGAGATTTATCCGTCGGTAGGTATATGCAAGCCGGGTGTGGCGAAATAACCGCTGCACTTAGCATAGGGGGCGTCTTCGGAACTTCTTCGGACGTCGTAGAACAATACAACGGAAACAACTGGGTAACTTGCGCGTCGCTGAATGTGGTCCGACGAACCTTGGCTGCTTGCGGCACTCAGAACGCTGCGCTCGCCATAAGCGGGACTGCAACGGCGGCTAAAAATACCTGCGAAGAGTTTGACGGCGCCGTGTGGGTTCTCGGGGGAAATCTGGTATCAGGCCGTTACGGATTAGCGGCGGCCGGTACATCAAATGCGGCGTTAAATTTCGGCGGGGACAGCCCTTACAAATCAAAGACCGAAGAATATGACGGCAACGCATGGAGTGCTGGCCCGGATTTAATTGCACCATCTTATATAGGAATCGGAACGGGGGTTCAAGCCTCAGCACTTTGTATGGCAGGGGTAGGAGATAGCGTCGTCAGTCACGCAACCCAGGAATATCGTGCAACGCCGTACCCGGATTATACAGCGACGAACATTATCGGCGACACATCACTGGGGACGGAATGTTTACTTGAAACAACTGATTCAGCCGACGGGACAATATACTCATTTTCAAGCCCGCTGTGGGCAGTGTTAAAAAGCGCCGCTTCCGAACTGCATGAGGCGAAAGCTCAAGGGAACGAAATTCTTCGGCAGTTGAGCGTCCCAGGGGCGAACAATATTTTGATGGATTACTGGGCGGAATTTTTCGGGGTTTCTCGGCGCCCCGGCGAGGCCGATAATACATTTGGGCAGCGTATTGTCGATATCATAAGACGTCCCAAAAGCAATAATTTTGCTATGAGTGCGATTTTACAGGCGTATTACGGATACTACATTCAGGTCGATGATTCGGGAATATCTCCGGATTTTCTTTTCTTAATGAACAACGAACCGACACCTATCAATAATCCATCATATCCGATTTATTTAGGCACAGCGTTTGGAGCGGGCGTCGGAATTGTTTGCATAATCTTTCCTACGGGAACGGTTTCCCGATGGACTCAAGCAGATTTTGATGAACTGGAAACCATCGTCACAAATATTCGGGGCTGTGGCCTCCAACCAAAAGTCTTCTGGCCCGATTTACCTGTATTTGACGTCGGAGATATTCCTTACGTCATAGACGGGCCGTTTTACTGCAAAGACCTTTTTAATATGTGATTTAGGCAACGTAATTAATTACAGGGGGCATAATGGCGTTTACCGGAAATATCGGATCAGACTGGACGGGGCAATACAGCCGGTGGCTTTATAACGAGGAAAACAACTATTTACTGGTCGCCAAAATGCGGCTTGATCCTACGACCATGGCTGGGCTTCCGCTTCTCGACGTGGAACTGAATGAACAGGCCGAAATTATTTTGCAGTTAATTCGGCGGGTCGTTCAGCGAATTTTTGGAAACGGATCTGTTGGCAACGGCTTTAAGATTGGCGAGTCTGGCATGAGTACCGTTAATAACTTCAATGTGTTGGGCGGTGGCGGCACCACAGATACGGCTGGGTCCATTTTTGTCGAGGGATGGATGCCGTTTGCCAGTTCTGGGTTTGAATACACCTCGCAGTCAGACGTTGCCGCATTGACTACTCCGTCTATCGACCGAACAGATGAAGTGTATATCGACGTCTATTACGACGAGATTACAAAAGCCGATGATACAAACCTTATTGACCCGGTGTCTACCTTGGAAACCAGTCGCCGG
>JALNXV010000377.1 GCA_023230175.1 Candidatus Cloacimonadota bacterium | reverse complement strand
CAGAGTTTATTTTCAAACCCTCAAAGGCAGGATCCATTCCAACCACCTCAAAAGGAAGGACCGGGATGTGGCTCATATGGTAGCTGATGTGTTCGGCATCGATTTCCACAACTCCCGAGAGTGGCTTTGTGATTCGATAGATTCTAAAAGGCTGTGGAGACTTGCCATCAGCAGGTGTGGCGTAAATGATGCGGGAGTATCTGAGCTCTTCAATGAGCTGTCCATCGATTGGATATTCCATGTGGAGCTCATACTGTCCGTTTCTTTCTTCCGTCACCTTGCAGGATATCGCATCAGATAGGCGTCCCATGCCATTGGTGTTAAAGGTCTTCTGACCTTCTGGAAATAATATAGGTTTCATGGTTCGCCTCCTTTGTTTTTATACAGTCCACCAGTTCGGTGTGATCCACACACAGTTCTGGTAAAGCCCTGTGCATTCCACAATATTCCTTCCAGGATGAAGTTCAAAGAACTCTCCACTTGAAAGGACAAACTCGTTGTTCATGTTCACCCTGCCGTTACGAAGATATATGTCCTGCCTCTCACAGTCGATGATGAAGTCTTCGCCATAGCCAGGACGCTGTATGGATATGGTCACACCGTTTATCGTTATGCTTCCACCCTTCTCCGAGTCCGGAAACTTGAAGCGGAGGGTCGGCGAAGCGGTGTAAGGTGTCGGGTTATAGATGATTCCCCCATTTGTAATGGTCTGTTCAATCTCACCGGACTTGAGAAACAGCTGTGGTTTGCAGTTGAACTTGATGTCCACCTCCCCCACAAGTGCCCTTTGTTTTACATCCGGATCTAGGGCAGATTCAAAGACCGCCAGCCGGTAATACTCCGGGTGGTAGCTGTCTTCGAGTCTATGGTAGCCAGGTTCTGAAAGCAGCCTTGCATTAAAGGCATCGAAGTTGGTACGAAGGTCCTTCACAATGCCGCAATGGTAGGTGATGTCAAGATTCTGGTACCTGTTTCCAAGCTGTATGAGGTCGCCGTTTCTTCCAGGCACCGAGATTCTTTTTACATCAGGCTGGGGACGGGTCCATGTATCTTCACCAGAAATCTTGAGTCCATAGTCACGGGAGTTCATCCCGTTATATATAAATTCGTGTCTCATGTTCCCATCGCCGCCTTTCGTCTCATGACGTTGTTGTTAATCCTGTACTCAATCTCATCCGCCAGGGCTCTGATGTCCTGGTTTTCCTTTGCGTACACATTGATGTTCACTCCTCCATAGTTGATGGTCGTGCCTCCTGCCATGGAAGCCACGGCATTTCGAATCATCTCCATCAGGCTCTTTGTACCGACTACCGTCTCGCTTCCCGCCTCGCCTCCTGCCAGAAGTTCATTCCCCTTCATACCGAAGATTGTCGGAGAGTTTAAGATCATGCCATCTTCCATCGCCTTCTTATACCAACTCACTGAGAAGTGCGGCACAGATGGCGGGTTGATGGAGAACTTACCCGAAATAGACACATGCGGCAGCTTGAGCTTTGGAAGCGACCAGGAGAAGTTGAACTTGTTCTTTATCGCCTGGATGGCATTGGAGACAGTGTTCTTGGCGGTGTTCATCGCATTTGAGATACTTGATTTGATACTGGAGAAGATGTTTGACACTGTGGTCTTGGCCACATTGAAGCCATTGGAGATTCCACTCTTTACTGCCTCAACTGCACCAGATACAGTTGTCTTGATTCCTTCCCAGACAGAAGAAACCTTGGACTTTATTCCATCCATCACGGATGAAACCGTGGTCTTCATTGTGTTCCATGCCATGATCACACCGGTCTTTATCCCCTCGACTATCGGGGCGATCAGCGCCTTGATGGCATTCCAGGAAATGGAGAGAAACTGCGATATCCCTTCCATTACAGAGGAAATGGCCGAACTTATGCCGTTCCATGCAGTAGATATCGCCGATCCTATAGCCGAAAGTGCACCCATTACGGTTGTACCGATGCGCTCCCAGATGACACCGAAGAAATCCACGATTCCGTTCCATATGGCGGAAAAGACTTCCTTTACGCCATTCCAGGCTGTCTGCCAGTTACCGGAGAAGATTCCGGCAAATACATCAAAGAGCCCGACAAGTACATCAAGTACAGTACCAAGAACCGAAGAGATAAGCTCAAAGGTCACCTCAAACACCGGAGCCAAGACTGCACAGAAGTTTTCCCATACTGTACGAAGCACCTCAGTGATGTTTTCAAAGTTAAAGCCTAAGGCATTGAGCCTGTCCGTTATGGCCTCCCCGAAGGCTTCAAACTTCGCCTTGATGTCGTTCCAGATGGCTGTGATGTTATTTCTAAACTCCTCGTTGTTCTTCCATAAGGAGACAAAGGCTGCAACAAGTGCCCCAATGGCGGCAATCACACCTAGTCCAACAGGGCCTATGGCCGCAATGGCCGATGCAAGTTTTCCTCCAGCTCCAACCCCAAGCTTTGCCTGATTTACAAATGTCAGCACGCCTTTTCCTAGTGACGAGATAGACCGCAGGGAACTTCCCACGCCACTTGTGAGTTTTCCTAGAATCAGTAGTATAGGACCGATTGCCGCTGCAAATGCTGCAAACTTCAGGATCATGTTTCTAGTGCCCTCGTCCATCTGCTGAAGCTTCACCACAAACTCCTGGACCTTGGCCACAGTGTTCCTGATGGTTGTCATAAGGGCGTCGCCGATCTGTATGGCAAGCTCCTGAAGTGCAGACTTTAGAATTGTGACCTGGCCGTTCAGGTTGTCCTGCATGGTCTGAGCCATACGCTTGGACGAGCCGTCGCAGGTATCGATTGCAGATGAAAGCTTCCCTAGGTCTCCCTCTGTGGCATTCATGATGGCCAAGAATCCTGACATGGCTGTCTTGCCAACCAGAGCCTCTGCGGTACTTGCCTTTTCAGATTCGGAGAGCTTTGAGAACGCCTCACGGCAATCCATCAAAATATCGCTGAAGGCACGCATGGAGCCATCGGCATTGGTCGTCTGAATGACCACATCACCAAGTGCTGCACCGCTTATCTTGATCTCGCCACTTAGCTCGGTCATGATTTTTCTAAGCGATGTACCAGCCTGGGTGGACTTGATACCTGCATTGGCCATTAAACCAATGGCAAGGGCTGTATCTTCTGCGCTATATCCAAGTGCACCAGCGATAGGTGCGGCATACTTGAAGGTTTCACCCATCATGGAGACATTGGTGTTGGCATTGGATGAAGCTGCAGCCAGGATATCGGCAAAGTGCCCTGAGTCCTTGGCAGTAAGACCAAAGGCCGTAAGGGCATCGGTGACAATATCGGAAGTGGTAGCCAAGTCCTCGCCAGATGCTGCAGCCAGGTTCATGATGCCTTCAATACCATCGAGCATGTCACTTGTCTTCCAGCCAGCCATGGCCATGTACTCGAAGGCTGCACCTGCCTCAGAAGCCGAGAACTTGGTGATGCTTCCCATCTCACGGGCCTTTTCCCGAAGAGCGTCAAACTCCTCGCCAGTAGCCCCGGAAATGGCTGAAACCTTGCTCATTTGCGCATCGAAGTCAGCGGTCGTCTTTACTGCC
>JALNXV010000376.1 GCA_023230175.1 Candidatus Cloacimonadota bacterium | reverse complement strand
ATGAGATATTTCCGAAAGCAGCTTTCTCTGCAACCTTCAGAAAACCGTTTTGCAGAATTGAGATTGCAGAACTCCAGCTTCGAGTAGTGAGGATGCAGTTCGAGCTTTGCTGAGCTTCGGATTTGATGAAATCCAGTGAATGGTTTCCATTGATGCAAGCCTTGATCAAGTATAATTCCTGAGGCCTCAGTCCTCTTGGGAGAATCTGAGTGAAGAATCTCAGAGACTGAAGATGCTTTTCTGTGAGTCCTAATTCATTTGGCTCAGTTTTTTCTTTCTTGCAGCGAAACTCAAGATATGTTTTTACCTGATTGGTTGGGGGACAGAAACGAAGCGGTGAAATTGCATCCATTGATTCAAAATCCATCAGCTTAGGGGTACGGCCAAGCTTCGCTTGCATGTTCTGATACTGTTCATAAAGGAACTTCAACTGGGAAAAACTGGTCTCGTTGATCGCCTTGTAAATCTGGTCCTTGGAAATAAGATCGAAATCTACTGTTGAATTGCCGAAGATGCCTTGGCTGCCGCCTGAGACAATCTTTCGGAGATTATCCTTGTTGTAAGAATTATCCCCGAACAGTGCAACAGGGATAAGGAAGTTGTTCTGGTAGTTTCCAATGAAGTCGATGACTGTGAGGAAGTCCTTACCTTGGAGCTTTCTCAAGCCACGGCCTAGCTGCTGAACGAAGATGATTGCTGATTGTGTTGGACGAAGCATCACTACTTGGTTCACGAATGGAATATCAACGCCTTCATTGAAGATATCAACCGTGAGAAGATAATTGACTGTGCCTTCTTTGAGCTTTGCAATTGCAGATTCCCTTTCATCCTCTGCATTGCTGCCGCTAAGTGCCATGGTTTTCATTCCAAGTGCATTCAATTGCCATGAAAGCTCTTTTGATTCGTCTGTTCGCGAGCAGAATATCAGGCCTTTCCGGTCCTCGCAGTACATGCTGTAGAAATCGATTGCCTGCTTAACACGCTTGGCTCGTTCTGGAGAAACCAGCTTATTGAACTCTGTGCTATCTTCGACTATCTCGCCATTGATGGTAAGATCAGTAACTCCAAAGTAATGGAAATCACAGAGAAGGTTCTCTTTCATTGCATCGGAAAGACGGATTTCGTAAGCGATGTTATTATCGAAGTTCTTGTAGATATCCTGACCATCAGTTCTCTCAGGGGTAGCTGTCATGCCAAGGAGGAATTTGGGCTTGAAAAAGTTAAGGATCTTCTGATATGTGTCGGCGCCGCTTCTATGGGCTTCATCGATGATGATGTAATCGAATTCATCGGGCTTGAACTCTTGCAAGTGGGTTGAAAGCATTACCGGCATAGAGAAAACAAAACGGCAATTCGGTCTGGATTTTCCACCGGTGTAAGTTTCACAATCGAGATCTTCTCCGAATATCAACTTGAATGAATGGAGGGCATCTTTGAGGATCATCTCTCGATGAACTACGAATAGAAGCTTGTGAGGATTGAATGCATGGGCATCCATTGCACTGAGCAGCGTCTTGCCTGTTCCTGTAGCGGAAATAAGGAGGCCTTTCGTTTCTCCTTTTGCTCTCAGATCATGCAAAGACTCCAGAGCTTCCAGCTGCATTTGATTGGGAATAATTTCTTCTCTGGATTTGAAGCCTTCCTTTGAGATCTCGTTCTCGCCAAGCGGCTTCATTTCTCTTCTGAGATGATCGAATACTCTGAATACCTTGCGGTATTGTTCAAGCCAAGCATCAGTTGGGTCAATTGCTTTTTCCCAAGCTTCTATGAATTCAGAATGTATCTGGTTCAGGATATCGCCGTTGGAAGCAGAAATCATCTGGATGTTCAGCTCGCGTGTTGAGCAAAGAGCAGGTTCAGTTAGATTTGAGCTTCCGATGATAACCGTGGCATAATCTTCGTGGTAGAAAGTGTAGCCTTTTGAATGGAGATCTCCATCATAGACTTTCACATCGATATTCTGAAAATCATCCCTGATGGCTTGGATTGCATTAGGACTGGTAAAATCAAGATAAGTAGAGGTGAGAATTCTGCCCTCCAGTCCTTTGCTGTCAAAGTCCTTCAACGTCTGAAGCAGGCTTTTGAGTCCCCCGTCTGTTATGAAGGCGACAAACATCTCAAACCTTGAGCAGGTACGCAGTTCTGATTGGATTGAACTGAGAATCTTTCTTTCAGGTTGCTTGTTCAGCAGCAGTCTTGGACGAAGCGCTTCAGAAGATTCATATGTTCTGTCGATGAATCCTGTCTTGAGGCTTTGTTCTAGATGCTGGAAATCTGAACTCAAAGGTCTTTCTCCCAATTTTTCTGCAATTCTTGCACTATGCCTGTATCAGCTGCAGCCCAATCAATTTCAGAAAGCTCTGATTTCTCAAGCCAGCGAGAAGCTATGTGTTCCTTTATCGGAAGGCTGCCAGAAACAATGCGGCATAGAAAACCATAAAGAGTAATGGAGAATGTTTCATATTCATGCTCAACCGTTACAATCGGATGAATGACTTCTATGCTGGTATCAAGCTCTTCCTTGATTTCTCTCACAAGAGCTTGCTCTGGTGTTTCGCCTGTTTCAATCTTTCCGCCAGGAAATTCCCATCGGAGGGCAAGTTCGCCATGGTTGCCACGTTGAGCAGCAAAGACCTTTCCATCCTTTTCAATAACCGCAGCGCTTACTCTTAAATGCTTCTTCATGGAATCGATCATATCACAGAAATGCAGAAGGATGAAACTATATTGCTGTTTCAATAATTAGGTTTTTCCTCTTTGCGCTTTGCAAGGGCAAGTTCAAGAAAGTCGTTTCGTGACAGCTCAATTCCTGATTTCTCCAGACGCGGCTGTCTTTGATCAAATACTTTTTTCAAAAGCATGACGCGGTCGCTTTTTTCAAGGTCTCCGTAATGGAAAAGGCGGTGGCAGTTCGGACAGAGTACAAGAATGTTTGCATAAACATCAAGACTGTATTTGAACTCATTCTGGAACTGGAGGGGGATTATATGGTGTCCTTCCACAAAAGGATTCTGAGTGCTTGCTGCGATGAACGTTTCATGTGACTGATTAACTTGGCATAAATAGCCAGAAGCCTCTTCTGCCTGGATGATTGTGATTCTGTCGCGGTTTTGAACCGAATAACCTTTGGTTTTTATGGTGTCTTTTGCAGGAAGTGGCTGATCCAGACGTTCAATATCAGATTTGATAGTCTGAAAATTCCTGCCTTCTGCAAAATCCATATAGCGGTTAAGCCCTGCCGAGTACATGTTGTGTCCATCACTGTCCAGCTGCTTGAACTCTGGGTTCAGCTTCAAGAGCTTCTTGATTTGCTCCAGTTTTGAAAGAGAGTCGATTTCATAAATTGAATTGATATCAGCCAAACTGTATTTATTGATCAGCTGATCAATCTTTCGGATTGATTCATCAGCATAATGATCCACTGTACTTGAAGAGATGCTGCTGCCATCATGCTTCCTGTAGATTGTCTCCAGATATCTTACATACTGTTCTTTGTACATTGCACTTAACATGATACCACAAAAGCGCAGCCTGGCTAGCAATTTTGCT
>JALNXV010000375.1 GCA_023230175.1 Candidatus Cloacimonadota bacterium | reverse complement strand
GGCTCCCGGACTTATCCCGCCGTTCCGGCTGATGGCCCTATCATCGGCCTGAGATAGTGCCGTTCAACACCTGTGGGCGCGGTGCCCGGCGACGCCGTTTGCGGGCATATCATCGCTCCCGGATCTTTGCTGTGTTTTACCCCCATGAAATTATTATTGGGCGGCATAAGATCTTTATTTTGTACACGGGCAGTCTTCCGGACAAGTCATACGGTCGCGTACGAGTTCGCGTCATCCACACCATAAATTAAATAATATGATAAATAGGTCATTTTTATTCAAAAAAAGTAATTTAATTGTATTTTAGATTTATTACAGTTATACTCGACCCAATTTAAATTACCCGGGATTATACATCTTTGATTAATTTAAGTATTTTTATATATCTCAATTCCCGATACTGGGTATCGCCTGAACGAGGTGACTTAGTGAGAGTCAAACAAACAACGAGGCTAATTATTGCAGTGCTCCTGGTATTCGGCATGGTGCCGTTTGTCGGAGCACTAGAGCCCGGTACGGCCACGATAACCGTGGCTGCAAGTGACAGCACCAGCACAGCGAAGGCGCAGGCCGACTATGTCTGCGACGGATCAAACGATCAGGCGGAGATTCAGAACGCTATCAATGCCCTCCCCACCGGCGGCGGAACCATCCGGCTGACGGAAGGGACGTTCAATTGCGCCGGAAGCATTCTGCCCAAGGCACATACGACCCTTTCCGGCCAGGGCGACGATAAGACCTTTATTCGGTTCACGAACGACGGGATTCTCCGGGTCGACACCGAATACGTGACGCTGGAGAACTTCCATGTCAAAGGCACCGGCTACAGCGCATCGCGCGACTTGGGCGTGGTGTACATCCGTGCAGGCCACAACGCAGTCCGGGACGTCACCGGCACGGCAGACCGAACCATCCAGGGGCTCTTCTACGTGCGCTCCGTCGGCATCGGCAACAAGAACATCGAGGATATCGAGTTCACCCGCGTGGTTGCGGACAGCCCCGGGACCTACGGGTTCCTCCACAGTTCATGGGGCACCGACTACAAGGTGCACAAGAACGTACGGTATACCGACTGCAAGGCAATCGATTGCGGCCGGTACAGCGCCTACAATCCCTGGGTCACCGGGTTCGACTTTGCGGAATTAAACGACATCGAAAACCTGCAGGTGACCCGGTGTATCGCCGAAGGCACGCTTGAGTCCGGGTTCCACTTCGAGTACGGTCCGAACAAGAAGGATATCGTTCTCACCGACTGCATCAGCAGGAACAACGGTCAGAAGGCGTTCCCGAAGACCTACAGCCTGGGCGGCGAGGACTACTTCGGTGCCGGTTACTACGCGCCGAAAGGTGCGTACACGTTCAACAACTGCACCGCGGAAGGGAACAGCGCCTACGGGTTCTTCTTCAGCTACCCCGACGGCATCACCCTCTACGACTGCACGGACATCGAGACGGGCCGGGGGAAGACCGACTACTCGGCGGTGAAACCGACATCGTTCTTCATCGTGCAGTCGCAGTTGACGAACGCCAACCCCTCGATCGTCATGGAGAACTGCGCGAGCATCGACTCCCACGGTCGCGGTCTCTACGCAACGCTCGTCGACTACGTCCAGGTCAAGAACTTCACGATGACCAACCCCGGAGGCATCGACGGTGTCGGCGCTCTGATAGGAGACCCCTCACTGGGAGTGGGCTTCGTCTCTTCGAGCCTCGACATCCATGCCTCTGGAAACCGCGCATCCAGGCTCGTCACGGTGAACAGCGCATCCAATTCAAAGTTCACCGGGAGCATTGTCTCCGATGTGACGACGCCGTTCACCGTAGCGGGAGGGGGGACCAACAACGTCGTCATTGAAGGCGTCAAGACGGTTTCGAACACACTTCCGGCGGGTTCGACGGGGATCACGACGAGTGGCGTCAACTCGGGAGCAGTCAGGATCACCGACTGTTCGGTCGTAAGGCCCGAGAGCGGAACGCTCCCGACGCCTACCCCGACCGTTCCGGCTCCCACGCCGACCACCCCGGTAACCCCGGTTCCGACCCCCACCACACCGGCTTCCTCCGGGAAACCGGACCTTGTGGTGACCGACATCTCCTGGACGCCGGCAAACCCGGTCGCCGGGAGTCCGGTGACGTTCAAGGCTACCATCAAGAACCAGGGCGACGCCCCGACGCCTGCGGGTACAAAGCACGGCGTCATCGTCACGTTCGATGACGGGGCCGCCGGTCCGGGTGTCTGGTCCGACACCTACACCAGGTCGATCGCCCCGGGTCAGTGGGTCACGTTGACCGCCACCGGCGGCTCGGCCGGTGCAACCTGGAAGGCTGCCCTCGGCACCCACACGGTGAAGGCCACCATCGACGACGTCAACCGGATTGCTGAGAGCGATGAGAACAACAACGTTCGCACCGAGCAGGTTGTGGTCTCGAAGGCTGGATCGGGGTCTACCCCGACCCCCACCACCCCGGTTCCCTCCGGGAAGCCGGACCTTGTGGTGACTGATATCTCCTGGAAGCCGACAAACCCGGCGACCGGGGATGCGGTGACGTTCTCGGCCACGATCAAGAACCAGGGCGACGCCCCGACGCCTGCGGGCACCAAGCACGGCGTCATCTTCACGTTCGATGACGGGGCGGCAGGTCCCGGCGTCTGGTCCGACACCCATGCCACGGCCATCGCTCCCGGTGCATCGGTTACCCTGACCGCGAACGGCGGCTCGGCCGGTGAAACCTGGAAGGCCGTCCTCGGCACTCACACCGTGAAGGCCACCATCGACGACGTCAACCGGATCGCCGAGAGCGTTGAGAACAACAACATCATGAGCAAAGAGATCGTCGTCAAAAACCTGCCCGTTCCCGTCAGGGGCGACCTCAACGGAGACGGCAACGTCGATTGGGTCGACGTGACGATCGCTGCCGAGATGGCACAGAGAACCACTCCGTCCGACCCGGCTGCCGACGTTAATGGAGACGGCACCGTGGACTGGAAAGATGTTGCCCTGCTCGCCGACTTCTTCTTCGGCAGGACCTCTTCTCTCTAAAGCGTCTACCAGGAGCGGTGGTTGATCCCTCCTCTCCTCCTGGTTTTGCCACAGGTGCCGCCCCGTAACACCTGTACAGTACGCGGTCGTATTGGTTATGGACAGGTCTTCTCACCTGATCCGGGATGCCCGGACCCCTCGCCGGTAACAGCCAATCCTCTGTTGTGCTACGGTGACACCGTACTTCGCTCCCATCGCGGAACAGGAGGATGCGTGGGCATGCCGGCCGTTCCGAGTTCTCTTTATCCGAATAGACCCCTCGATGCCGCGATACAGGCGGAGGAGAGCCGCCGGGAAGGATAATTTGATATACGCGACACATCTATTAGGGGAACAATGCACGCGTTCCCGAAAAACTCCGTTGAACTGAAAGCCTACCTCATAGACCCGCTATACAGGAATACGTTCTTCATCATCATCACATCAATCTCAAGTGCAGGGTTTGGGTTCCTGTTCTGGATGCTTGCAGCACGGTTCTATCCGCAAGAAGACGTAGGGATTGCGACAGC
>JALNXV010000374.1 GCA_023230175.1 Candidatus Cloacimonadota bacterium | reverse complement strand
ATCACTGCAACAGGCTGCTTCCTCAGGGAGCATGACTGCTATGCCAAGGACTACGAATACCCCTATTCGTTCAAGGAGAGCGAGGGCAAAGGGAAAGGCGCTTCACTGCCGCAGCGTCTCTGTGTATTCTGTCAACCATTTTTCCAATTATTATCAAGTGGAATTCCAAGATTTTTCATTTTGAAAATTATCGGATTTTCTTCTGATAATTCTTGGAATTCCTGTTGATAATCCTCGCTGCTAGCCGTCCTTTCCGCTTTTGCCTGCGCAGCAGGAAAGCAGCATGTCATTGACAAGCTGATTGACGCTGCAGCCTCTTGCCTTCGAGACATCCTTGAGATGCTTGATCAGGGACGGCTGAACGAGAAGCTGAAGCCTTGAGCTTCGTGGCTGGTCTGCGTCGATCCCTGCTGATTCGAAGCAGGAGCATGCAATGCCCGGAGCGGACAGCATCCCGGGAGAGGCATCGACGCCGCACAGCTGCGCAATCTCATCGGCTGCCTCTATGATCCCTTCTGACAGTTCCGAAGCCTCGTCCATCATGTCGATTGAATCCTCTATCCCGCTGGAAACGGGAGAGCCCGCAAGGCTTTCCGGGATGCTGTTGAGCTTCCCTGACTCATCATCCATGAGGCGGCTGATGACCTTGATGAAGGCATCATGCGACGACACGGAATCCTGGCGGAGTCTTCTGACCGCCATTGACAGCTCTGATCTACCGTTCCTGTTCATTCCAGCCAGTCCTTTTGTGTGTATGTCATCATGCGCATCAGAAAGGTATCCTCTCCCTGACTTCATCCGCCAGCGAGAGCAGATGCTTCAGGTACTGGCCTTCCAGGCCTTCGCGCTGGTCGGACAACGACACTGCGGCCGCCATCCTGCATAGCTCCTCATGCGAATACTTCCCGCACGGGAGGTTCGCATAGAGGGCTATGAGGTTCTCCGCGAGCCTGAGCCTGGCTCTGAGCTCTTCCATTTCCTGATCGATGTACTTTCCCTTCGGCGGGAAGCCGAACGGGGCCTGGTCATTGCGTGATGTGCTCATGACTCTCCTCCTTTCTCCACGAACTGCGAGTTGTCCTTCATCAGCGAATGCTCAAGGCGCCAGTCCCTTTCGCCGGTTGCAATGAGATGCCCGTGATGGACGATCCTGTCTATGATGGCCGCAGCCAGCTGCTCGTCAGTGAACAGTCGGCCCCATTCGCTGAACGGAAGGTTCGTGGTGATCACCAGGGCCTTGCGCTCGTAGCTTTCGGAAACGACCCTGAACAGGAGCTGGGCGCTCTCGCGGTCCACGGGCAGGTAGCAGAGCTCATCCAGAAGCAGGAGGTCATCCTTGCCGATGTCCTCGAACATCTTCTCGAGGCATCCATTCATCTTCGCCTCCGAGAGCCTGGTCAGGAGCTGCGACACTGTCGTGAAGCGCGTCCTGTAGCCTCTGCTGCATGCGCTGAGGCCGAGCGCGGTCATGGCATGGGTCTTCCCGCTTCCGCATCCGCCGTAGAAGACGATCGTCTTCCTGTCGGCGATGAAGTCAAGGCTCAGCATCTGGTCCTTGGTGAAGCTGCCGGGGAAACGGACTCCGGAGAAGTCGTATCCGTCGAATGTCTTCAGGACAGGGAACGATGCATGCTTGATTAGGCGCGCCTTCCTGGACGCATCCCTGGAGGACAGCTCCATCGCAAGCACGTCGCCCAGGAACGACAGCTGCCCTGTGGTGGCTGAGCCCAGCACGTGCTCGATCGTGCTCTTGCTCAGCATGATCTTCCTGCAGCCATCGGCGACGCTGGCCCTGAGCTGCTTCTTCATGAGGAAGTCGCTTCCTCTTCCATCTGCTGATCCACGCATCACAGAGCCTCCTTGCCGCCGACGAGCACGTCGTACTTCGACAGATCCACTCCGGTTGCGTTCTCGGATTCGCAGAGCCCGTATGTGCTGATCCTTCTGGCGACGATCCTGACATCATCGGCGGACGGATGCTCGATCCCTGCAAGGCACTGCTCGAAGGCATCCAGCGCCACGGGATACGAGAACAGGTGCGCCGCGGCGCACAGCGCGCGCAGCGATTCGCCGGCATCCTTCCTGGCCAGGCCGTCGATGTAGCTGCGCACCGTGTTGCTGGGCATCTGCTCGCGCAGGATGCTGTTCGGCCATGACCCGGCCTTGTACTGAAGGCTCTCGAGCTGCGTGAGCGCATCCGAAGTGGTCGTCCGCTCTTCTCCGAACTCCCTGTCGAAGGAGCGGATCAGACGGCCTTCCGCCGAATGGACGATGATCTTCCATGCCGTCCTGTCGACGATGACGGATGAGCCGCTGTGCTTCGTGCCGAGCTTGTACGAATGCTTCCCGGCGTCGATGCTGATGTTCCCGTACTTGTCCGCCACCCGCATGTCCCTTGAAGCGGCGTAGAATGCAGACTGCGGGATGGGCCGGAGCGAGGCTCTGTCCTTCTCGAACATGCTGCCTACATCCTCGCCGGTCTTGTAGTGGCGCTCGCCCTCCCTGAGGCTGAAGCTGATGCTGAACATCCGGTCCTTGTTGAAGGCAGCGATGTCCCCGTCATCGATCCTGAGCGGCGGAACGAAGGCGTTCCTGCGCACGTAGCCCACGTTGGCTTCCACATTCCCTTTCTCATTCCCCGAGGCGGGATTGCAGAACCTTGCCTGGAACCCGAAATGAAGCCTGAAGCTTGAGAAGAGCTTCGACAGCGTCAGCACGTCTCCGATGCGCCTTCCGATCCCGGTCGCATTGTCGAACACGATGAGGCCCGGGACTCCGCCTATGCGTGCGAAGATGTCCATCAGGCCCTGGCACACGCATTCAGCGGTCTCGCCCTTGAACAGCTGCACGAATGGCTTGTTGCTGTAAGGGAACGACAGAACGAGGAACTTGAGAATTACGATCCGGCCGCTTATGATGAAGCCCGCCTCTCCGAAGTCGCACTGGGCTTCGCCTTCGTGCCAGACCAGCTCCTCGAAGCCTAGCATCCTGATCCCTGCGATCTCAGTCTTGTAGAAGCTGACGTACCTGCTCACTGTGACGTACGAGCAGGGGAACGGCTCATGCCGCTCCATGAGGATGACGAAGATCCTCTTGGCAGTGTAACGCTGCTTCCTCGGCCACTTGCGTGATTCGTCGATCATTCTCTGGATCTCTGCCTTGTACGGATCCAGTACTGAATGCCTTATGACCGGAACCGGATGCTCAGGAATGCTGAAATCCTCCTGCTCCACGTATTTCTTTGCCGTCTTGTAGTCGATTGAAAGAGCCTTTGCTATTTGCGTTATGCTCTTCCCCTCAGCGTCCATGTCTTTTATAATTGTTACCTGGGACACTTCTAACATCTCCTTGATGCCTCCTGTTGTTTTCAGTTTCTAGCTGTACCAACAAGGTAGGCTTTCGTAGGAACCTGTTTCAAGTGTCCCTACATCATTTGATAATTCTTGGAATTCCAAATGATAATTCTTGGAAATTAAGTTTATTACAGACAAACGCCTCATAAAGGGAGCCTATGTTGTGGGTGTTGAGGTTGTCCATCACAAGAACAACCTTCTTTGCATCGGGATAC
>JALNXV010000373.1 GCA_023230175.1 Candidatus Cloacimonadota bacterium | reverse complement strand
CTTGCCCTGTGGTCTGTAAGGACGTGCGTAAACCACTTGCACGCCAAGAGATGCACATCCATATCTTACTCTTTCGTCACGAAAGGAACTGCCGTTGTCCGTGCTATGACGAATTCGTGATAGCTACGACTATACCGAAGAGAAAACTATGACGAAAGGAATCGGCTTATGCTTGCAAGCAATGAAATTGCCTGATGACTGTTCGGCATAGTATTTCAAAGTCTGAGTATCTGCTTTATCAGATCCCTGTCATTCCACTTCTTCAGTCCATCCGTAGCAGATGAAGTTTTTGCCTTCTCCATGGCATCTGCAATCGTATCAAGAGTTGCGAACGCATAGAAGCCGGTGGTTGTTGAGATGTTCTCATGCCCAAGCAGTTGCTGTATGTGTGGCAACGGCAATCCTGCCTGGTAAAGATCCATGGCCCTTGTTTTCCTTATCATGTGGCAATGCACTGACTTCGGCATCTCTATCTCCTTGGATTGTGCAGCCATGCCTGCGCTCTTCTTCAGCATGAGGTCAATGGAATCAGTCGAAAGCTTATGTCTTGCTTTTCCATTGACTGAGAAGAATAAAGGAGAATCACGGTTCCTCTCAGGGTGGAATTCCCGGAGGTATCTTCTGAGATGCTCTACAGTTCTATCCATCAGCGGAACATTGCGGTATTTGCGTCCCTTCCCGAGAATCTGAAGGTATGGAACCGCGGCATCAAGATGCAGGCTTTCGACACGGAGATCGGCCACTTCGGAAACCCTTGCTGCAGAATCGTACATGAGTATCAGGATCATCTGATTCCGTCTTCCGATTCTGGTAGAGATGTCTGGAGCAGCAAGGATCGCTTTCATCTGAGTGGCCTCGAAGAATTCAATAGGAGTCTGCACTGTTCTGATCGACTTGATCTTGCATGCATCAAGGTAGACGGCTGTCAGGCTTTCCTCTTCTGAAGAGGCGAAGTCGAGCAGCGAGAGGATGGCGGTAAGCCTTAGGTTACAGGTCTTTGCTGCAAGATTCCGGCTCTGGAGCAATTCCAGGTACTCTGTTATCAAAGCCTTGGAGAAGCTCTTGAAAGAAATGCCCTTGCGAGGAATCCCCTTCTGCAGCTCAAGGAAATCCATGTAGGAGTTCAAGCTGAATCTGTAGGCATTTACGGTGTTGTCGCTCATTTTCCTGTCCGCAAGATGGCAGTCAATGAACAGGCGCGCGGTATTCCAGAACAGCAGGCAGTCGTCAATGCTGGGCTTCTTCATATGTAACCTCCGGGATGAGGGATTCAGTCTTGCATGAAATGCCTTGGAATGTAGGATAGAAGTCGGGGACGAACCTGAAATAGTAGAGCGTGCTGCTTATCTCTGCATGTCCCATGTATCTCATCAGGTATGGAAGCAGAACGTTCACGTCCATGCCATCCTTCACCCAATTGTTGATGTTCGTCCATACGAAATGATGGCGGAAATCATATGCCCGCGGGCGTGTGAATCCCTTCTTGAATTCAGGGAATGCCTCAATCCATATCCTTTTGAAGTTTCTTGGAAGAAACCCGTCATCGTAGCATGAGCCCTCGTGCGGGAAGAAGAACTTCCGTGATGGGAACAGCCTGGATATGGAGTCATCGTAGCTGCGCATGTAGTCGGTCAGTTCCGGCCCTGTGAAAACTCTTCTGCTTTTTGGGCCTTTAGAATCCTTGATGTCAATGTATCCTTCGTGAAGATTCACATTCTCGCACTGGAGGGTCCTTGCTTCCTTGCATCTGAGCCCGCAGCAGTAAATGAGTCTGAAGATTGCTTTGAGAACCAAGTCCCTGCCAACATAGCTGCTGCTGGACGTTATTGCGTCCAGAGAAGCGAAGAACCTCTGAATCTCCGCATCGGAAAAGAAATAAGGTGGTTCAGGAGCAACTGAAGCTGCAAATTTGGGTGGTAGGATGTATGCCTCATGCCCGAATAGTGCAAGATACTTGCCGAATTCCCTGAGAACGGATGCATGAATGTAGACTGACTTGTTTGTCTCTTTCAAGGAATCCAGGAAATTCAATGCAGCATCCTTGCACAGCGTTTCGCAGCCTGTCCTTGCTGCAAACCGGGCAAACTGTCTAAGCAAAGACTCGGAGGACTTCATGTCGCCGCCAAGCCTTCTCTTGTATACAATGTATTCATCTATCAGTGCTTGCATGCTGTTCATCTTGCACTTCCTTTTCCGGGAAGCGGAAGCGCCAGTCCTGCAAGTCTCTCATTATCCGTTGATATGTATCGCATGGTGCTGTTCGGGTTCGCATGTCCAAGGCTCTGCGAGATTACAGGGAGCGGCACTCCCTTGCGAAGCTGCCTTGACGCCATCGTATGCCTTGTCATCCTCGTTCCGGAAATCCTTCCATTCTGCTTTATGCCAGCATCTGCAATGATCTCGGATATGATTCGGTAGCACGCCGCATGGGTTGAAAGCGGAGCATAAGGAGCATGAGACCTGAGAAAAAGATGCTCGGAATCGATGTGCGGCCTCTCGTTCATCAGATAGTCGAAGATATGGTTCCCGAATGATTCCCTGAGCGGCATTGTCAGCGGCTTTCCGGTCTTCTCCTGACAGATCGAGATCCTGTCATGCTCCCAGTCAATGTCCGACAGCTTGATGCCGCAGATATCCACGGCTCTCAGGCCTGTCTCGATTGCAAGAGTGTAGATGGCTTTGTTCCTGGATGAGATGTCAGCTCTTCCGATGTATTCAGCCACCCGTTCCATCTCTTCATCCGAATAGACTTCTAGTATTGCTTTCTTCTTCTGTATCTTGCCTGGAAGCTCTCTGATGAACGGCCGCGAGGCTTCATCGGAATCAAGAAACATCTTCAAGCCGGGAAGATGGCTCCCCAGGCTTGTCGGCTGGTAATGCTCCTGACAGATAAGTGCAATGAAGCAGACCACGTCGCCAGCTTGGAGTTCTGCCAAGCTCGCATACCCTTTGTCTTCAATGAAGAGGAGGAAGTATTTCACCAGCCTTTCATACCCATCTCTGGTGTTGAACTTCAAGCACTTGCAGTCCATGGCATCAGAGAAAGCCTTGAGAGACGCCCTCAGGCTGCCTGACTTGATTTCATAGGATGCTTTGTTCTTGGTCGCCGAAATGTCAATTTGCCCGTCTCTTAGATATGATTCGATCAATCGTATGCATCTCAGGCAATAGCAGTATCTTACATGGCTCTGTTCGTTTGAGGTCCGGCTGACGGAATCTTTGGAAAGGAACAGTCTTCCAAGCTCCGGAGTATAGTAAATCTGGTTGTTTTCAACCGCTCTGCTTTTCAGCCGCTTGAAGTATTGCTCATAGTTGCGGACTGTAAGCTCTGTCAGCCTGAATTGTCTCAATTGCTTGATTACCCCAATCACGACGCTTGATAGTGTCTCTTGCTTCATGTTTTTCCTCCATCATGAAATAGTTGATAAGGAAATTCTTGCATTTGAGAAAGCAGAAAGCAAGGAATACTATGCCGAACAGTCATCAGGCAATTTCATTGCTTGCAAGCATAAGCCGATTCCTTTCGTCATAGTTTTCTCTTCGGTATAGTCGTAGTAGACTTTATGGGGCAATCCTCGAAGCCTGAAAG
>JALNXV010000372.1 GCA_023230175.1 Candidatus Cloacimonadota bacterium | reverse complement strand
GAGTTGATTGAATTGATATCTGTGAGTCGTTTTTGAACCATCTGTACGAGGGAACATATGAATCAATTTTTCGTTGATTTTGAAAAATTGCCGTTCAAGGGAACATTATTGAATAGTAATTGTATACCTTTTGGGTTTCTAATATATTTTAAGTTCTATAATATTTATTTGCTCCAAACTCGCCTGGTTATTTTCATCTACCATAAGCAAAACTGCCGGACAGATTATCTTGAGCAAAGGGCGCACAAATAACCCTAATAGCAACAATTCAGTTTGTTGTACTGACAATTTTAATATTTCTAACCATAACTCCTTTTGATGTGGTTATTATTTCATCAAATTCAATAATATCTCCGATCTGTATTTCTCTTATATTATAGTTTATTCTAAAATACACACCTTTCGGATAATCTTTTGTTTTAAAAAAACCAAAACCTTGCTCGTATTTTAGCGCATAAACTACTCCTTGATTTGATTTTAATTTCGGAAGTAAATCATCGAACTCTCTGAAGTATTTTTCAATTTCAGTTTTTAATGGAGTTTCGTTGATACCATCTAGCTTAGCAATTATATTCTTTTTTAACTCTTTAAATCTTCGACATTTCCTGAAAAATGTAAAATATTTTTCAATTTTCTCTTTTATGAAACTCATGACACTCTCATCAAAAATTATATAGGATAAATTGCTTAACAAATATACCATATAATCGTATATTTGTTCATCTGGTTCTTGACTTTCTTCTAGTGTACAAAATGCATTTTTTATTAATTCAAATTTTTTCTTAATATCACGTTGATCAAAAAGCTCAGACTGCCTTTTCAATAAGTCAGCTTTTCTAGTCAAATAAATATTTTTATAATGATTATCCAATAATTCATAATCTATAGAATCCAATAATGAATATGCTTCTTTAAAGTCATTTATACACCCCAATATTTTTATTCTTTCTAGTTTTATATAGATATTATCTGGCTGAAGGGCTTGAGCAACTGATAATTCACTAATAGCAGTATGATAGTCGTTACAACGCAATAGGAAACCTGCATAAACAACCAAGATTGTTGCTTTTTCTTCATCTGTTTCACAATACTCTTTTGCTATATCATACTCTTCCCTTGCTTTTAAGGGACTAGTTGTACCATATAAAAATGCTGCTACTTTATTACACTCAAAATAGTTTGGCGCTAACTTTTTTGCAAAACTAACAAGTTTAAAAGCTTCGTCCATATTATCTTTGTTCGAACATTGTATTGCCTTCATTAAATAAAATGCTGCAATAATGCGACTTTTATCATTATTATGAAATGAGAAGGATTTCATAGCATATGGAGACTTATGTTTACTCTGTAACACTTGTTGATGAAAAGTAAGTATAACCTTTTCCTTTTCTTTAAATTTCGAAACTAGCTGCTTTGTGTCGACAAAGTTTAGCTTTAAAAATTCTTTTGCAAAGCTAGTTATTGATACTTTTTTCTCTGTTCTAAATATAACATCATCAATAAAGTTACACTTAATCAAATCATTTAATGCATAGCTAATATCAGTATAATCATCTAAATTACAATCTAAATAATACATTAATTCCGCATATGATAAATCCACACCGGCTACAACCATAATATTTAATACTTCATGAGCTTTATCAGAAAGTTTTTCATAAACATTTGACATGCAAAAATTAATAATATCTTCCTTGTGGGCTAATACATTATCAACTGTTTGTCCATTGTATAAACATCTAACAAACCATTTAATTGCTAAAGGATTTGAATGTAATTGTTTCACTGCAATATCATATTTTTCCGTATTGCTGAACATACCTTCAAATCCATACAGGCTTAATAAAGTGTCTGTATATTCCATAACATCTGTATTATCAAGTCCACCTAACTTATATCGATGCTCCATTTCTCCTAATCCAATTCGGGAAGTGATTAAAACCTTGCCATACTCAGTAAATTCCTCAAGAAAGTCCTTTATTTCAGATGTATTTATTGTCTCCAAATTATCAAGAACAAAAAGTGTAAAGTTTTTAGCTAGTTCAATAATATATTCTTCAACATTCTTTGAAGAGTCAGCACCAACTACTGAGGCTAGTTGATTATACATTGCGGACGTATTTTTTAGAGAATTTTTTATCTCAGAGAATTCATAATTATTTAATTCACTAGTCTTTAACGAAGTCCAGAGTATTAATTCCCACTTGCAATTTTCTTCATCTAGTAAGTCATATAATAGCTTTAATACAATTGCTGTCTTACCTATCCCACCGTCTCCAATTATACTTAGAATATGAACGTTGTTCTTATTTAACTTAGCTTTAATTTCTCCGATTTCTCTTCTTCTACCGATAAAACTTGTTTCCTCATAATCAACAATGGCAGGTAAATTCTCAATAATTCTATCACTTTTTTTTAAATTTATGGGAGGAGATATAAGTTCTTCTGGATGCTCTGCTATTTTTCTCCTGGTTAAAAGAACATTAGTCCATGTCATTGAACTTAATATTTTGTCAATCTGGTTAAAAGTTTCTTTTAATATTGGATAGTCATATAAAGCCAGTGGTCTAGGGTGCATCACATTATTACGAATAGGTATTATTTTTATAAAGTCTTTATTAATAAAATCCTTCTGTATAACACCAAAATTCAGTTTTTCTATATTGGCATTACAAATTTCAATATACGCTTGAAAATCTAAACCACGCAAAACAGATAAGAAAGGATCTCTATCATTTGTCAATTTGGATGACTGTATAACACTTTTCGGAATGTCTTCCAGCTTCAATTTATTGTGAAAATTTTCGATAAAATCTGCTTCTAGAGCTATTATCATTTCATACATTTCAGACTTTTTCGTAATAATACTCTCATTCATATATACTCTCCTTGTATTGTTATAGCATTCTTATTCTATATTTAACTGTAATATTTCAATCACATTAACTTTCCATAATTAGCCGAATTGGCATGTAGGATACTGAAAATTAAATGCTTCCCGAATAATTAACGACAATACTTTATGAAACACGTTCCATTTGGCTACAAAGGAAAGTTTTACCTATAAGTAGTATATTAAAAAATGTAAGCTAAATCAACTATTTGTAGAATTTTCTGTAATACATTGACTAGTAATACATAATTTTATACCTATTTCCCATATACTCTTTTTTTTACAAATAGAGACCTATTCCCATCATAAAAAATATCCGGGGACACCCCCGATTCTTGCAACTTACTACACTAATTATAGGGTGTTTACTAAAACAGATATTTCAACGAGATTCCTATAAATACATCCATTCTATCTCCACAACCCTACAAATTCATCTAACCTGTCAACTCAACCCTACCTATTTTAGTGCTCAATTCTACCCCAAAAATACCCCTTCGATATGTTTCCGTGTACGCATTTTGCCCTTTAGGTCGAGTAGACAACTTGGATGTAATCCAGCAAACCCAGTAAAATCAATGTTTACATCCTTGTAATCAATACCACACACTCCACATGATTTGTAAAACTAAACATTGGTACGATTCATCCAAGTGATAATTGACTCTATCCTATCGAACGTAATCATTGTTAGTGTAAAGAGTTTTGGGA
>JALNXV010000371.1 GCA_023230175.1 Candidatus Cloacimonadota bacterium | reverse complement strand
AACGTATGGCTTGGAACATATACTATTACAGCTCAATTAGCAGGTTACTCAACAGTTACTAATGAAAATATTGACATAAGCACATCACCATTTAGTTATGAAATTACACTCCCTGTAAGCAGCTTAGTACTTGATGATGATTTTGAATCATATACAGACTTCTCAATTGATTTTGCACCATGGACTTTAGTAGATTTAGATATGTTAACTACATTTGGTATTCAAAATGTTAGTTTCCCTCACTCTATGGAAGCTATGGCATTTATTGTTTTCAATCCATCTCAAACTGTACCTGCAACTACCGTTGCCGAACCTTATTCAGGACAAAAAATGGCAGCATGCTTTGGTGCTGAAGGTGGAGAAAATAATGACTGGATGATTAGTCCACAATTTTTAGCTTCAGCCGGTTCTTCAATCTCTTTCCAAGCAAAATCAGCTACAGACCAATACGGATTAGAACGTTTTAAAATTGCAGTAGGTACAACACCTAATCCTGCAGAAATGACATTCATTAATCCCGGAAATTATGTAGAAGCTCCTGTAGAATGGACAGAATTTAATTATTCTTTAGCAGATTACGCCGGTCAAAACATTTATGTAGCTATTGTATGTGTTTCAAATGATGCATTTATCTTATTTATTGACGATGTAAAAATCGAAGGTTCAACAGATTCAAATGACAATACAATTGTTACTCCTCAAACTACTCAGTTAAATGCTAACTATCCTAACCCATTTAACCCAACTACATTTATCTCTTTTGACAATGCTCAAGACGGTAATGTAAGAATTGACATCTTCAATGTTAAAGGTCAAAAAGTAAAAACTCTTGTAAATGATCATTTCAAAGCAGGTGCTCATAAAGTTGAATGGAACGGTACTGACGAAAACAATAAAAACGTTAGTAGCGGTATCTATTTCTACAATATGAAATCAGGAAAATACACAGCTACACGTAAAATGATACTTATGAAATAATTAGTAGAATTCTACTAAATAAATATTGAGCGGGAAACATTTCCCGCTCTTTTTATATTTACAAAAACAAAAGCTATGTTTACTAAAATTGTTGAATAATTATGTTGTGCGAGCATCCTTGCTTGCACTAAAAAATGCTATAAAGAAATAATGTTATGCGAGCATCCTTGCTTGCACTAAAAAATACTATAAAGAAATAATGTTGTGCGAGCATCCTTGCTTGCACTAAAAAAGGAGAGTATTTAAACTCTCCTTTTTACATATTAATATAATTTCAATTATTCTATCACTATTAAATCTTTGCCTTCTTCTACTGAATCACCTTCTTTAATTAAAATAGATTTAATTATTCCTTGTTTATGAGCATAGATTTCATTTTCCATCTTCATAGCTTCAAGAATCACAATAGCTTGATCAGCATTAACCTGTTGCCCTTCTTTTACTAAAACCTTTAAAACAACACCATGTAACGGTGCCTTAATTGTTTCAGCTCCCGCACTTACTGGTTTAGCTTGAACAGGTTGAGGAGTCTGAGCCGGTTTTGGAGTTGAAACCTGAGCCGGTTGATGTTGGATGACAGGCTTGCCTGTTCCATCATCAGGTTTTACAGAAACTCGATAATCTTTACCATTTACATTTACAATCAGATTTTCTATTGATTGACTTGATTTTACAGTAGGAGTATTTGTTGGGACAGATTTTTGATCTTTTTTATCTTCTTTATAATATACAGAAAGAGTCGAATTTCCCTTTAGATATTCAAGCCCTTTATCTTTACAAGTAGCGATTATAAAGATATTTTCATCAGTAACAGGTAAATTATTATCCGTTAACACTTGTTTTGCCGGTCCAATGCCGGGTTTAAGGATATCGACAGGATTTCCTTCAAAAGGCTCTTTTTTGAGCTGTTCAGAAGCTATTTTTACTATTTCAGGATCAGCAGGGCGAGGAGTTTTACCAAAATAACCAAGCACCATATTACCGTAACCATCAGTTATTTTTTTCCATTTGCCCATAACTACATTCATATAGGCTTGTTGAAAATAGAACTGAGATACAGGAGTTACGCTTGTACCAAATCCACCGCGAGCAACTACTTCCGCCATTTCTTCAATTACTCTCGGATAAAGATGTAATGTATTTGTATCTCTCATCATCATAGTATTTGCAGTTAGTGCTCCTCCCGGCATTGGAGAAAGAACTATCAGAGGAGAAGTTTCTCTTGATTCCGGAGGCAAGAGATAACTTGACATAGCATCTTCAAAAGCTCTTTCAGCTCTAAGTATCTTTTTATAATCAATATCAAGTGTAAATTCTGTATTTCTAAAAGCAGCCCAAATTGTAAGAATATCCGGTTGGCAAGTTCCACCGGAAACAGGTGATTTACTTAAATCTATACCGTCAGCTCCGGCTTCAACAGCAGCCATAATAGCAGTAGTACCAAGACCTGCAGTGTCGTGAGTATGGAACCAGATAATCTTATCTTTACCAAGTATATCACGAGTTTTTTTAATAGTATCTTTAACTATTTGAGGAGGGGTTGTTCCGGATGCATCTTTAAATACAATAGAATCAAACGGGATATTTCTTTCCAGTATTTCTTTGACCTTTTCTGTATAAAATTCTGCAGTATGGACAGTAGTATCCTTAATTCCCGGAGGTAATCCCATTAAAGCAATGGAGATTTGATGATGCAGTCCCTGTTTGTGAATGCATCTACCGGAATAATCAAGATTTTGCATATCATTAAGAGCATCAAAATTTCTAATAGTTGAAGTACCATGTTTTTTAAACAACTTGGCATGCAACTCAATAATATCTTTAGGTTGTTGTGCAAGACCAACGACATTTATACCTCTGGCAAGAGTTTGCAGATTAACTTTATCGCCTGCAATCTTTCTAAGAGTATCCATCATATCAAAAGCATTTTCTTGAGTATAGAAAAATAAACTTTGGAAACGAGCACCACCACCAAATTCGTAATGATCAATGCCTGCTTCTAATGAAGCTTCAAAAGCCGGGATAAAGTCTTTTGTTATAACTCTCGCTCCATAAACAGACTGAAATCCATCACGAAACGAGGTATCCATAAACCTGATTTTTTTAAGAGCCATATTTATCTCCTTATTATGTTTTTTGTAAATAATAACTAACTGCTGAAGAAATCACAATAGCTATTTCATCTTCAGATTCTGAGTCAGTTTGAACTACTTGAGTTTGTTGAGGTATATATTGCGATGTAGCTTTTGGAAGAAATGTCTCCTCATATTTCTTTAAATCTTTAGTCTTATCATTTAATAAAAACAAAAATGATTTATAAAAGATAAAAAATATCATTATTAATATTGGAGATGAAACCATAACAAGTGCTAAATATATCATTAATTCCTCCGTTTAATTGTCTTTATGTATATTATACTATAAAATTGTGAATAACTCAAATAAAAATTTTAATATTTTTTCAATATCCTCAATCTTAAGCTTTTCTTCAGGAGAATGAGGCGATAAAATTGTTGGTCCAAAAGAAATCATATCCATCCCCGGATATTTAGCACCGATAACTCCACATTCTAAACCCGCATGAATCACTTCAATTTTTGGTTCTTTATTAAAGATATTTTTATAAGCAAGCTTAGTTTTCTTA
>JALNXV010000370.1 GCA_023230175.1 Candidatus Cloacimonadota bacterium | reverse complement strand
ATTCTTTGCAATCTCAGGAAGTCTTTCAAGGAACACAGACTCAGGAACAAAGCCTTGCTCGCAAGGATAGCTGTCCTTGCCATAGTTCTTGATGCAGTGAGGAATGCTGAGCTCATCGTTCATGCTGCGGAGCATTGCAATCAGGTTCTTGACCTTCTCCTGGTCGTTCTTTCCGTCAAGGTTGATGAAATCAGCAATCTTTACATAGCGCTTGAGAGCTACAGGATCCTTGGCATTGAAGGCGATAACCTTTGGAAGGTACATTGCGTTTGCTGCGCCATGGATGATATGGGCACCATAGTCTGCGAAGATAGCACCAGTCTTGTGAGCCATCGAGTGGACTATTCCAAGCAGAGCATTGGAGAAAGCCATTCCGGCAAGGCACTGAGCATCATGCATCTTGTTCCTTGCTTCTGTGTCTTCGTTGTATGATGGAATCAGATACTGCTTCACCATCTCGATTGCATGAAGAGCAAGAGGATCGGTGAACTCGCTGTTTGCTGTAGAGACATAAGCCTCGATTGCATGAGTCATCGCATCCATTCCTGTATGTGCAACAAGCTTCTTCGGCATTGTCTGGGCAAGTTCAGGATCGACGATTGCTACATCCGGTGTGATCTGGAAGTCAGCGATAGGGTACTTGATTCCTTTTGCATAGTCAGTGATGATCGAGAAAGCAGTGACTTCGGTGGCAGTGCCGGAGGTAGATGAAATTGCGCAGAAGTGAGCCTTGTGTCTCAGTTCAGGAATTCCGAATACCTTGCACATATCTTCGAAGGTGCATTCCGGATGCTCATACTTGATCCACATGGCCTTCGCGGCATCGATTGGAGAACCTCCGCCGATTGCCACGATCCAGTCAGGACTGAATTCTGTCATGGCAGATGCCCCTTTCATTACAGTCTCAACTGATGGATCAGGCTCGATCCCTTCGAAGATCTGTACCTGCATTCCTGCTGTCTTTAGGTTCTCTACGACTCTGTCGAGAAAACCGAATTTCTTCATGCTTGATCCGCCGACGCAGACCATTGCTTTCTTGCCTTTGAATGACTTGAGCTCATCAATCGCTCCGTTTCCATGATAAATGTCTCTGGGAAGTGTGAATCTCATTTCTTTTCTCCTTGATCTTTCTTGTTTAGATATTACAATATCGATAATACAAAATACGAATGCAAAGGTCAAGCAAAAGCTGAATAATAGTAAACAATCCGAAATTGATTCATTTCATCATGCCTGAATATTGATTGGTAAACTGCGCAGTTGAAAATAGTAACATAAATAATGAAAAGTAACATTATATATGTTATTGTTAAGTTACTATGAGTATTCAAGATATTATTCAGCTTCTTTTCCATCAGCCTGTGACAATCAGACACGTTGAGAGGACAGCAAGTGATGTACTTGAAGAATGGAGAAAAGGTTATGGAAGAAAAAAGGTTTAAAATTGATGGCGAGTGGATGAGAGACCCCAGTGCGAAATCTAATCCTAATAAATCCTATAAAGGAAAATTTGAGTGTATCACTATCACCGTTACAGGTGATGATGTAGAAATTAAAGGGGACTTAGACGGCAAAAAAGGCTATAATAATTACGGGAAAGGACACTATTACAATACAAACCAGTTTGAGATTGAGTGGAAGGATACTCCTGATAGTCCTGGAAAAATCAAGGAAAAGCGTAAGACAAAAAATGAAGCAGTTAGTGAGGGCAAAACTCAGCAGATTGAAGAATATCAGCAAATAGAGAAAGAAGAAAAACGTTCTTCTTATGGAAACTGGGTGCGTAAAAAATAGGTCAAGCGCTCGAAAAAAATAGAAAACTATTCATGCGATTGCCCTAACATTTTTTTGACATCGCATATTTCCTGTGTTAAAGTATAACCATGAAGGACAAGGTTTGTAGTAATTCAGTTAATAACTATTCGGATAAAAAGACCGAATATTTGGCTTCTCTTAAAGAAAAATGCCCAGATTTTGTTAACTCCGAGATGAAATGGAGAGAGAAAGAACTTGATGGTATAGTAGACGCAAATCTTTATTCATGTTCTCCGATGAAAGTGCTTTTTATAGAGCATGAACCTTGGGCTAAATCTGAAGACGAATACAAAGGTCAAATTCAAAGTATCAAAGAATTCGGGCACAACCCAACCGGAAGTACTTCTTTCTCTCATGGGGCTGATATAATAAAAAAACTTTTCAAAGCTTCCTCAAAAGAAGGTTGTTTAGAACGAACAGCTTGGATTAATATTAAGAAAACACCGAGAATTGGTACAAGCAAAGAAGTTTGCTCGGATATTCAAAATGCTTTTGCAGTTAATTGTGAATTTCTGTTTCATCAGATTGAGGATATTAATCCCAAGATAATTATTGGTGGAGATATCCTTAATGGCTGTCATGCATTCTGGAATTCGTGGCATGATGAAAGAATGCGATACCTTTGCTATGTGAAAATAAACGAACCTGATATATCTCAACGTATATATGAGAACAACATTGATTTTTTATACGAATCAGATACAGGGTTGATTCTCGTAGATATCCCCCATATGTCGAGTTATGGTAATTATGGCTATTCAAATAAATTACCAAGTATTATCGACGAAACAATACCATTAATACGTCAAAATAGTTTTACCCTCTCTGAAGAATGGATTAACAGGAGAGATAGAATAAAGGCTAGAAGGAAAAATAAGGTTCTTCCGTGAAAGTGTTGGTCAAGCCCCGCAGAAGAATCAGTGAAAAAATGAAAGTGAAGCAGACTGCTTAAAAAAGGCATGGAGCAGACTCTATAGTTATTAAACCAAAACTAACAAAGGAGTCATGCAGCCATGCCACAGTTTTGCCTACAGTCTATTCAAATTCCGCTTCCTTGTGATCAGAGTTTTGCAATTCGAGTTTAGTACAAATCTCTAGGCCTTTTTAACCTTCGGTTTTTTTCCTTGAGGCTGGGCGTGAGCCCTTTGGGATCTCGAGGCCGAACTCATCGAAGATGTTGACCTGCTTGCCCGCGAACTCGGACACCTTCTCGCTTCTGCCTTTTAGGTGCACAAGCCTTACCGAGCGCATCTCATCAAGCACGCACCAGGGGGGATGCGAAGGTCTTCCTGAAATCCTCACCAGTGGAGAAGAACCTCTTGTGGAGATGGCAGTTGAGTATCAGTGCTACGAACTGAACGAACATCATTCCATTGTAAGATTTAATGCAACGGAACTACACCGTTAGGGTTGCACTTACTTTTTCATTTCACCGCTCGAAAAAATAAGTTGAAAATGTTTGCTTTATTCCACAAACCATGGGATAATAATTGAGTCGTTGCTCTATTTTTATGAGTATCCCATCAGGGAACAAGGAGGATGCCGCTAAGCCGCATAAGGTTCTAGCGGTATTTTTTTGCTTTCATGACCCCGATTTCCTTGAAGAACCCTATGCATAATGGAATGGCAATGAAGAATGAAATGAAGTCTGTTATTGTCTGTGCAAGCTCTATTCCAGTTAGTCCCATTGCATACCTGAGGGCAAACAGAACAGGAATGAACACTATTCCCTGCCGGCACATGGCAAGGATCGTGGCTCCCTTTGTCTTGTTTACCGTCTGAAGCATCATGCTAACAGTCATTGCAAAGCATGAGAATGGAAGAG
>JALNXV010000369.1 GCA_023230175.1 Candidatus Cloacimonadota bacterium | reverse complement strand
ATCCATTGATACTTCAAGAGAACGTCTAACTAATTTAAGCATTTCTCTCATTTCTTTGATTGATTGTTCTACAGCAAGATCAGCAGTTTGAATCAAATGGAAATCAAGATGTTTGGGTTCGCCTGTTGAAAGAGTTTCAGAATTATCTTTTTTGATAATTTTGTAAGCTAATGAAGCTAAAGTATTCGCAAATGGTAAAAATATGATACAGTTTATGATGTTAAAATATGTATGAGTATTGGCAACAAATCTTGGGATATTTCCACCACTGAAAATATCTCCGGGTGTTAAAATATTTACGAAATGAGTATAGTATCCAAAATATGTTAGTAAGGTAAAAACTAATGTACCTATTATATTAAACATCGAATGTACTAATGCTACTCTTCTTGCAGTTTTATTTACTCCTATACTTGCTAACCATGCAGTAATTGTTGTACCGATATTATCTCCAAATACAAGATACATAGCACCTTGAATAGGGATTAATTCGTTTGAGGCTAAGACAATAACTATACCAATTGCTGCCGATGAGCTTTGTATTACCATAGTAAAAATTGTTCCGGCAAGTATAGCGAGTAATGGATTGGAAGACAATGAAATTAATGCATGTTTAACAGCTTCAGATTGTCTTAAGGGCATTACAGATTCTGACATTACATTTAAAGCTATAAATAAAAGTCCAAAACTTAAAATGATTAAACTCCAACGTTCCATTACCTTGCTTTTTTTGATAAATAAAAGAATAACACCAATTATTACAAATGAGAATGCATAATGTCCTATTTTAAAAGCGATTAGTTGAGCCGTAACTGTAGTTCCAATATTTGCACCCATAATTACGCCAACTGCTTGAGTAAGCGACATTATTCCTGCATTGACAAGTCCAATTAACATTACAGTTGTAGCACTACTACTTTGTACGATACCTGTGACAACAGTCCCAACAAAAACTCCTTTAATTGGAGTATTAGTTAACTTTTTGATGAATCTTTTCATTTCATTGCCAGCTACTGCGTGAAGATTATCACTCATAACCTTCATTGAGAAAAGAAACATTGCTAAACCACCAAAAAAATTAACGAAAAATATAACATTCATAACTTTTATAACCTCATAAATATTGTTGATTGAATAAAAAAAAAAAGACTGAGATATGTCAATAAAGAAATTCATATTTCTTGATAGATTATATGTACAATACAAAAAATTAAATTTTCATTGACAGTTTTAAGCTATTTTTGGGGAATGAACACGGAGGATAAATAATGAAACAAGAACTAATTAGAAATTTTTGTATAATTGCTCATATTGATCATGGTAAATCTACCTTAGCAGATAGATTTTTAGAATCTACTAACGTGATTGCCAAAGGTATGAATGCTCAAATACTTGATGATATGGATTTAGAAAAAGAAAAAGGTATTACAATAAAATCTCATGCTATTCGTATGACACATAAATATAATGATAAAGTATATATTTTAAATTTAATTGATACTCCCGGTCATGTTGATTTTTCTTATGAAGTATCAAGAAGTTTAGCTTCTTGCGAAGGAGCTTTGCTCTTAGTTGATGCTTCCCAAGGTATCGAAGCTCAAACGATGAGTAATATGTATTTAGCTATGGAAAACAATTTAGAAATTATACCTGTGGTTAATAAAATTGATTTGATTAATGCTGATATAGAAGGCACCCTACACGAGATTGAAGAGGTTATAGGAGTCCCAAGAGAAACAGTTTATCAAGTAAGTGCTAAAACAGGTTTGAATGTAGAACAATTATTAGATGGAATTATAGAACATATCCCGGCTCCTGAAGGTATTTTAGAAGATCCCCCCAAAGGTTTAATATTTGATTCATTTTATGATGTTTTCCGAGGAGTAGTTATTTTAGTTAGAATTTATGACGGAATATTAAAAAAAGGTGATAGAATTAAACTTATGTCAACTAATAAAGAATACGATATTGAAGAAATTGGATATCTTGGTATAAAACCTGAACCGGGTATAAAATTATCTGCCGGAGAAGTTGGCTATATTATCGCAAATATTAAAGAAATTTCAGATGCAAGAGTTGGTGATACACTTACTCATGCAAAAAATGGTACTACTAAAGCATTACCGGGATATCAAGATCCTAAACCTATGGTTTATAGTGGCATCTTTCCGATAGATTCTTCAGATTATGAAGATTTGAGAGATAATATTGCTAAGTTAAAATTAAATGATGCTGCCTTGATTTATGATAAGGAAAATTCTATGGCACTGGGTTTTGGTTTTAGATGTGGATTCTTAGGAATGCTGCATTTAGAAATTGTAAAAGAAAGACTTAACAGAGAATATAATATGGGTATTATCACAACAACACCCTCTGTTAGTTTTATAGTACATTTAAAAGATGAAACTGTAGTTACTATTAATAATCCTGTAGAAATGCCTGATCCTATTAAAATCGATAAGATTTATGAGCCTGTAATGGATGCAGAAATAATTGTCCCCTCTGAATATGTCGGTAATATTATGAAATTATGCCAAGAACGCAGAGGTGTACAAAAAAATATCCAATATATCGATACAAAAAGAGTTGCTATACATTATGAATTACCCTTGATAGAAATTGTTTTTGATTTTTATGATAAACTAAAATCTGTTAGTAGAGGTTATGCTTCTTTAGATTATCATTTTAAAGAAAATAGAATTAGTGATATTGTGAAAGTGGATATCTTGATTAATGGAGAAAAAGTTGATGCTATGTCATTTATGTGCCATTCCGATAAAGCGTTTGAGTGGGGGAAAAGTGTTACTGAAACCTTAGAAGAGGTTATTCCTAAACATTTGTTTAAAATTGCTATACAAGCTTCAATAGGTGCTAAGATTATCGCCAGAAGTACAATTAATGCTATGAGAAAAAATGTATTGGCAAAATGTTATGGTGGTGATATCACTCGTAAGAAAAAACTTCTTGAAAAACAAAAAGAAGGTAAAAAGAAAATGCGTGAAATTGGTAATGTCCAAATTCCGCAAGAAGCCTTTCTTGCTGTCTTAAAAGCAGATAGAGGCTAATTTATTAATATTTTTTTAAAATGTATAGTCCTGAATAAGTTGACACTATTATTAAGGATAAATCCAATAAATCCTTTATGGATATCAAACAAAAAATAGGAGTCATAATGATGGATAAGTTTTGAAATTTTCTGAAATGAACACTATCCACCCCACGACTAATGTAAAACACTCTGTTGCTAAAAAAGGCGTGGATAGTGGATAATTTCTAAACAAACTTATCCACATTTTTTAAAGGAGGACAAATGAGTAATAAACCAAAGAGTCCCAAATCATTAAATGCTGAAATGAATAGTCAAGGCTGTTGAATAATATCAAATATTATCTTGTAAGTCTTCAATATTTAGGTATATTATTGGTTGATATTGTTATGTTTAAGATGTTTACAGTGCAAGCAAAGATGCTCGCACAACAACATTATTCAACAGCCTTTAGTCTATTCAGTTATTTAGAACAAATTGTTTCAGATTTAACTATTGAGAATAAGATATAAGAGAAGAGCAATCAAAAATAGGATGCAGAAAATTATATTATCTAATGTCAGATTACTTAAACACACTTCCTTATAAATTTAGTCGAGATA